>NZ_JAUBQB010000080.1:0-32793 GCF_036701035.1 Microcoleus sp. Pol7_B2
TAATGAATCCCAAACATCTCAAAAACTGGTTTGCTAATTGCTGCTACTGTACCTCATAACATCCGGAAGTGCTGTATATAAACAGAATACAGGAGTGGTGGAGAAGCGAGCGGGAGTGGTGGAATGCTAAAGGTCAAGATTGGACTCAGCAATTAATAAATCTGATGATTAAGTATCGCAATATAGGTCACGATTGGCAGTTCAGCCAAGAGCAAAAGTCATTGCTGAGAAAGTATTACGATGCTAATAAATTGCTGGTAGAGTGCCTTAATAGCGGTTGTAATGTATCTCCTGCTGTGCGGCAGGAAATTGAGGAGACATTGCTGTTGCCGATCGCAAATCTGCAAAAAACCGATGACAAGTGCGATCGCCCGCTCTAATTCCACTCGCTACCTACTCCGATATCAAGATGCGATCGCCCCACAATTCGTCATTCAAAGCCGGGGAAGTGTCAAAGGATCTATCCACGTTGAAAAACTGGGAAAAATGGCAAAAGCCCCCTTTTTTAGGGAGCTTAGCAACTTCAGCTATGCTCAAAACAGAAATCCTACTGCGCCTTTGGCAATGACTTTTGAGGGGTTGCTACACCAACTTTGGGAATATCCATGATCGGTGCATTCACCCCAAGCATCAAATCGTTGGGATTAACCATCTCCACCAAAGGCTCGTTTAAAGCCATAATCAAACCGTCTGATTCAGCAGGAACGGGCGATCGAGCAAACTGAGGAGCAAACAATTGGCGATCGCCACCGACACCAGACACCACCGCAATCAACAAAGCTGCGATCGCACCTCCACCCAAAATCCAAGTGTGTTTCGGCTTGCGTTCGACCCGCTGCAAAACCTTCGTCGCCAACTCCTCGGCAGATTGTTCCGCAGCAGGCACCGGCAGTGCCTGAAAACTCTGCTGCATCATCAGCAGTCGCGAGTACAAACGCTTCGTAGTGGGGTCATTTGTCAGCCACTCCTCAACTTGCCGGCGTTCTGTCGCCGTCACTTCACCGTCGAGGTAGGCACTCAGCAATTCAAAGCGATCGCGCATCATAGTAGTTACATTGCCCTGGGCATAATTGTTGTTAACTTGAGTTTCAGCGAGTGAATCCCCGACACCTTGCTGATTCTGATTTTTATCGAATTCACAGTTACCATTCATAATTTCAGACTTGCTCTAATTGGGGAATCACGCACTCGCTATTTGAAGGATTTACTGCTTATTTATATTTTAAAAGAGAAGTTTTGATGTCACAGCAAACATCACCAAATCTTCTTAACCCGCCTCTGAAAATACTTTTGCTAATTACCATCGAGATATTTTTGCAATTCCAACTGCAATCTTTGGCGAGCTCTAGCAATTCTCGACTTGACAGTTCCCAGAGAAACTCCGGTCATTTCGGCTATTTCCTCATAGGCTAAACCTTCTATTTCTCTCAAAACAATTGTTGTGCGGAATACTTCCGGCAAATCTGCGATCGCCACCCGCAACTGGTCGTAAAATTCTCTAGTCGTCAAATCTTCATCAGGCCCCGGACTGTCTGCCGGAATTTCCCAATCAACCTCGCCATCTTCCAGAGTACGGGGTACGTCCAGCGACAGCGGAGTTCGCACCCGCTTGCGCTTCCGCAACTCATCGTAAAACAAATTAGTGGCGATGCGGCTGAGCCAGCCCCGAAATTTAACAGGCTCTTGCAAACGGTTAATATTGCGGTAGACCCGAATCCACACTTCCTGAGCCAAGTCTGCTCGGTCTTGCCAGTCAGGGGCCAAGTGATAGAGAACCCTGTCTACGTGGGACTGATACCGCTTCAACAGTTCTGAAAAGGCCGTGGTCTCAGGTCGATTTCCTTCCTGACACCGCAACACCAAGTCATAATTAGAGAGTTTTTCGGCTGGCAATTGCACTCTTTGAACGGTCGCCACAACCGCAGACCAGGACACGGAAATAAAGTCGCTCATCGGTGGAATTGGCTCATCGAACATTCCACACTTTTTGACGCTAGCAGATCCCTATTGGTTCCCGCGCTCGGAAACTGCGATCGGCTTGAGTCATCAAACAGTCAATGACTGCTAACTGCTTACTAATGCCCGACAACCTCGCACGCTCCTATACTAACCCAACTGCTAGAACCGTCAGCCCAATGTTCCTTTTTCCAAATCGGTACATTGTGTTTGAGCGTATCTATGGCGTACTGGCAAGCTGCAAAGGCCTCCCCCCGGTGGGGACAGCCAACAGCCACCAGTACGCTGATTTCGCCCACCTGCAAGTGTCCGACCCGGTGGTGAATAGCGACCCGATTGACATCGGCCCACTGGTGGCGGATTTCAGTAGCAATTTGCTGGAATACTCGCACAGCCATAGGTTCGTAGGCTTGATATTCTAGGGAAACTACAGCTTGACCGTCAGTTTGGTTGCGGACTGTACCGCTCATCATTACCACGGCTCCGTTCGCGGGGTCATCTGCCAAAGCATATATTTCCTCTACAGACAAGGGCGCTAAGGTAATGGCGAAGCTGTCTGATTCATGCCGTTGAGGAATTGTGCCGATCGAAAGTGCAGCGCTAGAGTTCATTGCCAAAGAAGTGGTGCTGGATATGTTAATTGATCTTGACACAAATCAAGTGGCGATCGATTGATCTTGCATCCTTGTCAGGGAGACGGGGTGGCTAATCTTGAGGCTAATCTCGTAGCACGGGCCAGGGCCCGATGCCATCTTCCCGAACTTCTGCACCAGTGCGATCGGCTACACTATGACTGGTCCGAAGCAAATTAAGATTGTGCTTGAAGACGAGCGGGATGCTTGTTCGATCAAATTAACTACCTATATTGCTGTAGCAATTCAATAAATAAGCACCAAAATAAGTAGTGTCATTCGCAACTCAGTACAAGCAATTCAAAACCCCAATCGATAACTTCGTTCCCTTTTTAATGACACAGTTAAGTTTAATTCTGCCCAGAGTTCTGATCCGCGTCGGCAAAATTTTTAGCAGCCGATGTAAACTTTATTTATTTTTTTGTTCCGGAAAGCTACATCAATGACATGATATACCTGTGCAGGGTTCAGGAACATTAGCCAGTACTCGGCATAAGCAAGACCTTAACGCCCTTTTGTAGCTTTTATGAAACATAAGTTAATAATTTGGGCTGTTAATTGAGGTTTTGACCTGAGTCTGCACCAAGAAAGGTTAACAACAATCACGAGGAAACTATGGAAGCACTAGCATTGAGCCACTCTTTTGTTGCTTATGAATCTCCAGAGTCCGAACTCCAGGTCAAGTCGTTAGACCAACTGGGCTTGAAAATTCCTAATTCTGCATGGATAGGCGTTGCAGGTATGGCAGTAGCCCTATCTGTTCTGAGTGTCGGTGGCGAAGCCCAAGCAGGTTGCTACCGCAAACACTGTGGCCATCGCGCCCATCACGGCCATCACAGCTACGCCAAAGTTGCCACGAATGGCGGCCGACTGAATATCCGCAACCGCCCCGATAGCTGTTCTCATGTAATCGGCAAGTTATATTATGGAGACCACATCAAATTGACCGGTCGTTACAAAAACGGCTGGGCCCAACTCAAAGGTGGTGGCTGGGTGTCTGCGTCCTGGCTTTCCTAACTCTTAACTAGAGCAATTTACATTTCTAGAAAGAGTTTTAATCGTTACCCGGTCATACTGGGTAACGATTATTTTAAATATGCGATCGATCCTGAAAATCATGGAATATCCGAAATTCATGACTAACAACTAACAGCCTAAACTTTACCGCCGCCGATTAGATAAAGTAATGCCATCCTCACCGCCACGCCGCTGGTAACTTGCTGAGATATCAGGCTAAACTGGGCATCGTCCATCAAATCAGAACTAATTTCCACGCCACGGTTAACAGGGCCCGGGTGCAACACCTTCACATCCGGCTTGGAGAGTTTGAGCCGATCGCGCGTAATCCCGTACAAAGAATGGTACTCTCGTAAACTCGGCAGCAAATGCTCGCTCATCCGTTCCTTTTGCAGCCGCAAAGTCATCACAAAATCAGCATCCGCCAAAGCAGGTTCAAGCTGCCAGTGCAAAAATAATTTCCCTTCCCTACCATCGCCACACTCAGCAAACAACAGCGGTAGCAAAGTCGGCGGCCCGGCCAAATGAACCTCTGCCCCAGAAGCCGTTAGACTCCAAATATTAGACCTAGCCACCCGCGAATGCAAAATATCCCCCACCACAGCAATTTTTTTGCCCGCTAAAAGTTCCAGCCGCGGACGTTCGGTATCTAACAGAACACAAATAGTAAATAAGTCTAGCAAACCTTGCGATGGGTGTTCGTGTTGGCCATCTCCAGCATTCAGAACGCTGACTCTCGAACCCAAGCGATCCATTTCCGAAGCAATCGTGCTGGGAACTCCAGCTTGTTCGTGCCGGATTACCATCAAATCCGTTCCCATCGCCAGATAAGTCTTAGCCGTATCCAGAATAGTCTCCCCCTTCGTCAGAGAAGAACTTCCCGGCGTAAAATTTAGCGTATCCGCCGACAGCCGCTTCGCCGCCAACTCAAAACTATTGCGAGTCCGGGTAGAAGGTTCAAAAAACAAATTCGCGACCACTTGACCCTGCAGGGCCGGCACTTTCTTCGTGCGGCGGCCGAGCACCTCCCGAAAACTGGCCGCAGTTTGCAGCACCATATCGTATTCGTCCGAGGTAAAATCAGCCAGAGTGAGAATGTGTCGCCTTGTCCAAGTCATACAATTTTAGATTTTAGATTTTAGATTTTAGATTGACTCAATCAGGACGGACGATGGGTTTGGAACTTGCTTGTACGCCCGCTCTGCTGTCGCCTTTGAATGTTCGATCGACATTTAGGGGTGGCGATCAACAGTATCCAACAATTTTCGATCGCTTTTGCGGTGAGTAGAGTTATAATCAGTTTATGTAGCTCAGACCCCACTCTCACAGCGAACCCAGCGTCGAAGGTGAAACAGGTGTGGTTTACCCGCAGGAAAGCGGAAATTACGCTGTAGCAGCGAAAGAGCAGTAGTTGCAGTTTCTCCTACGCAAACTCAGCCTTGTCAAGAACAAGCCGAACGTAGCCCTTGCATCTGCCACTATGTGGAAACAACGATGTGGAAACAATCGAGGCGGCAAACCTCCCACTGTCGATCGACAGCATATAGCGGGACAATTTAAAGATGATTAATTCTTTGAAGTCGGTCTTGACTCTTCAGTCCTGCTTATAGGCCCTTGTCAAAACGAACAGTGTTAAGATACAAGTTGAATATGTAGCTTCCCGACAAAAATCTACACGTATCTTGGCGAGACTGTTCTTAGCGAAACTGCGGTAACAAGTGTGAGCTGGGAAGTTGTAATTACACAAGATTTAAACAATTCAAGAGGTATTATGAGCCAGCAGGTTATACAGCCGATGGTTAAGTTCCAGCGTCAGGTGCATTCTCTTGTCACGTCTGACATTATCAAGCCCACAGACAGTATTTGGAAAATAGCTCTGCTTTACGGCGACGAATGGCCGTACTGGAAACAGCAATTGCTAGAGTTTGATTTTTCTATGCAAGACCCCGTGAGCGAGTTGATAGCTGTAGAAGCTTGGGACGAGGAATAACAGAGGAGACGGAGGACTGGGGTGTCGGAGAGAAATTTCGAGGCGATCGGGTAAATTTTATTTTATAAATTTACCGTTGCTAGCTTCTTCCCTCTTCCCTTTTCCCTTTGCCTTCTTCCTAATGACTTTTGACTTGTAGCTTTTGAGTTGTGACTTCTATTAAAGGGAAGCTGCTAAAGCTCGAGCTAATTGTTGAGCAGTTTGAAAGCGATCCCCAGGCTTAGCTGCCGTGGTTCGCAAAATGGTCTCTCGCAGCTTGGGGGCGATCGTCGGAATATTTTCGATCTTAAACCCGTAACCTCCAGCTATTTTCCCGTAAAAGTTTTGAGGGCTTTGGGCCGTCAGCAAAAAAATCAAAGTAGGCCCAATAGCATATAAATCCGACTGAGGCAGAGGCTGTCCCCGGTCTTGTTCTGGTGCGGTGTAGCCTTCAACGCCGATGCGAGTCCCTGGAGGAGTGCCTATTTCTTTAACGGCACCAAAATCCAGCACTGTAATGCAATTGTCGCGGTGGCGCACCAGCAAATTAGCAGGTTTAATATCCCGGTGGACGATCGGGGGTTTTTGAGAGTGAATGTAGTCCAAAACCTCACAGGTTTGGATCATCCACTCTATTGCTTGTTGGGGAGCAGCAGGGCCGCGGTTGTAGATGCGTTTTTCTAAATCCTCGCCGTGGAGCATTTCCATCACCAAGTATTTTTTCCCCCCTTCCACAAAAAAGTCAAAAAACTGAGGAATTCCCGGATGGTGGAGGGCCTTGAGAGTTTTAGCTTCACGTTCAAACAGTTCTTGAGCTTTGACTATTTGAGCCATGTCAGCATTCATTTCTTTGAGGACTACCAGAGAAGCTGCGGGGGAACTTCCGGGTTGTTGAGCTTTCGCTTTATCTCGATCCCAGGCTAAAGTCGTTGTTCCCATACCCCCTTGGCCCAAAGTTCGCAGCACTTGGTAGTGGCGCACCGTGCGATCGACTTTAATCGGTTCGCCGCAGTGGATGCAGAATAAATTCCCCGGCGGGTTTCCCGCATGGGTACACCTCGGGGGGGCGAGATTGACGGTGGGGTTCGCCTCAATCTTGCCGCCGACTTCAATAGTAATAACTTGGAAATGCAGAATTGGGCCGCCCCGCGCCAACTGGATCAGGGCACCGTCGGATATCCAACCCTGAGACATGAGAATACCGTTTACCAAAGTGCCATTTGTCCCCGAATTAACTAAATACCACTGACTGGATCTCCCGTTATTAACTCTTTGCAGTTCCAGATGCTGCCGCGACACTAGAGCATTAGGGATCACAACGTGATTGTCTGGAGAGCGGCCGATGCGAATAATGGATTCGCTCTCGAAACTCCACTGTTGCAGGGGGGTCTGTTTTTCTGGGTCTAAAAGAGTCAGCAGCATTTTTGATGGATGTGGTTAATCTGCTAATAACTAGCAGGAGTTGCCCCGCTTCTGGCTGGGCAATTCTTTTGCCCAGTGCCAACTGTAATAGCTGGCTATTGAACGAGGAACTAATAACTAGCTCTGTTGCAGCGTTTAACCGTAAATTTACTAGAAATCAATCTGTTGCATCGTTTGCGTAATAGGTCTTATTAGTAAGATTTTAGCCCTTAGCTTCATCAAATCTTGATTAAAGCACATTTTTTATTAAAAATTGCATAAAGATGCTATCGCTATCTCATTTTTGTAAAATATCTTCCCTATTATTGCTGATAAATAAATCCAGCTTTTTACCCAAGCATATCTAATTAATCCTATCAAAATTAAGGACAGAATAACAATGACTAAAAACTTACAAAAAATGGCTGTTGCTGCTATTTTGGGATTGGGGGCGACCGCAGTCAAATCTGCAGAGGCTGCATCAGTGAAATTAACTTTTTTTCAGGACACCGACACTCCTGTAGCTGTAGGCTCTTTCAGCTATGATGAATCGACTCCTTATGAAGCTATTTTTCCTTCAAGAAGTGTGGGAACACCTCCTTTAGAAATTAAGGTCAGCGATAAATGGTTTGTAGTACAGGATTTTGCGGTAAATTTACTCGGGCTGTCGTGGAACTTGTCCCAGGCTACAGTTGGCGACAGGGGTACAAGGCTTTCACCTTTCTTGTGGGCACCCTTTGACCGATCTCAATTACAAGTTGTTACGGCAAGTTTTTCCCCTTTCGGTTCCGAAGAACCCAATCTCTGGGGAAATTGGGCATTTGGAAATATACGAACACCTCCAAATCTGGTCATATTTGGGAATAGCGACGAACCAGGATCTAGAATGAGCTGGCTGCAAAATGGTTTTCAATCAAACGGAAGCTACCTCAACAGCGGATATGTAATAGCAGAGGAAGTCAAGCCTGGCTCTGAAAACTCAGAGGCTGTTCCTGAACCTGGAACAGTGGCAGGTTTAACTCTGGCAGCCGCTGGCTTGGGCTACGCCAAGAAAAAGTTTGGAGCATCCAAATTCTAAAATCGAAATGCGCCTACCTGCGCCCGAATGATAATTGCCGTGATATTGTCGTGACCGTTGCGTTTGTTGCCCAGTTCAATCAACTGGGCAACTCCCTGGTCGAGATCGGCTTGGGGATTGAACAGAGGTTCCAGAGTGTTTTGCCAGTGAGTTTCCAACAAATCATTATCTGTCAAACCGTCGGAGGCCAAAATCAACAAAGTATCTTCGCACAAGTCTAAAAACTGCACGTCGGGCTTGAGAAAATTACTGTCTCGCGGGCCGATGGCTTGAGTTAGTTGATAGGCGTCGGGACGGGCATAAGCAGTTTCCGGGTCAACCCCGCGCTTAATTTCGCGCTGGCCTACTTCGTGGTCTGAGGTAATTTTTTCTAGGGTTTGTCCCTTTCTCAATCGGTAGAGGCGGCTGTCGCCGACGTGGGCAACGGCGAATTTGGTGTCTTGAACTAAGACTGCGACTAGAGTTGTACCCATGCGGGCGCTGCCGGAGCGTCCGTCCTTTTGATTGATTTCAAAGATGGCTTTGTTGGCTAGCAGGACTCCCTCGCGGATGGTGTCTGCAGGAGGTAGTTGATTTTCCCAACGGGTTTGAAAAAATTCTCTGAGGGTTTCAGCGGCTAGTTGACTGGCTACTTCTCCCCTGTCGTGTCCGCCCATGCCGTCGCAGAGAATGTAAAGCCCTTTGGTTTGAAAGATGCGACCGAAGGAGCTTTCGAGTTTGTTGAGCTGAGTCCAGATGCTGAAGAAGTCTTCGTTGTGGTCGCGCGTGCGGCCAACATCGGTGAGACCTGCGTCTTCTAAGCTGTAAATCTGGACTGGCATGGGCTGGGTTAAGACCTCGCCAACGTCGGGGGGGGACTGGTCTGGGCTGCGGAAAGGCCCGCGCGTCGGGGTTGAGGTTGGTGAAGGTGCGGGTTGGAGTTCAAGGGGAACAGTTTCTAGGCGCGATCGCAATTCTTCGATTGTGTTAATCTCGCCTCTGTACATTTGTTGCAGCAGTTCGAGCAATGCGCCAAACTGAGTGCGATGATCGGACTGGCTAAATATCACCTGCCACAGTTGCCCCAAATCTACCAGTTGCAGGTTTGAGCCGGCGGGTTCGGGATAGAGGTATTGCAGCCGCAAAGAAGCCAAGGAAAAGGAAGAGTCGGGGTTGACTCGCAAATTTGTCAGTTCCAACAAGCTTTGCCTACAGCGCCAGGGTTCTAGGGCAGCCCACAGTTCTGTCATTTCGTGCAGCCAGTATAAAATTTGCTGGATGGAAGTTTCGGGTTGACTCCAGCGTTCTACCAGCAGCGGCCATTGGGAGCAGTCTTCTAGCAGCAGCACTGCTTGTTCGTTGTCTGACCAGCTATCGTGAATGACTGGCAGGTTTTGAGAGAATTGCCACCGCAGTGCCAGATAAGGTTCAGCTATGCCTTGGCAAAGCTCTGCTAAGGCGGAATTGGTTGAATTTTCTCCGCCTTTGATTGCTGCGGTATAGGGGGATGTTCGTCTGGCGACGCTGGCAGAGTTGGCTGCTAGCATGGCTTTGAGGGGTGACATTTCCAGCGGCTGACAGTCCAATACTGTTACTGCTACTGTGTCTGAGCGTTTTCTCGGCGGCACGGTTTCTAGGAGTTGGTAGCGCTGCTGAGTGTCTAAATAAGCTCCGGCTGGCTGGGAAGGGATTAAATATTCTGAATTGGGGATGGGGAATTCTGGAGATGGAGGGGAGGTGTCAGCGATGTTTTGGCTGTGGGGCTTGTCGGTTGCTTCCTGGATTTGTTTAGGCTGTGGTGCGGTTGTAAAATTCTGCTCAGATGGGGTTATTTCGCGCTCTGGTGCTGTAGTAGAGCTTTTTTCTGTTGTTTGAAAGGATGCTGGCGCGATCGCCCCCACGGCTACCACAGCGTCTATTTCTGGGCTGCTGAATTCGGCGACTTCGGTCAGTGGAGAAGTTGGTTCTACGGCTGTTTGGGGTTCGGCTGGGGTGGTTATTTCTGTTTTAATCGCGTCTGTGATTGGTTCAGCAGAGTTTTGGGGCGATACGGTTTTTGGAACTATGTCTGGTTTTTGCGGAAACTCGGCTGGGGGTAGGGTTGACTCGTCTGGCTCGACTGCTGGAAAATTCGATCGACGGCAGATAATGGCCCGCCACACTTGACCTGTTGCGACGCCGCAATTCTGACATTCTTTGGCGCTAAAAGCGACTTGGGCACCGCATTCGTGGCAAGGTTTGTAAATTAGGGAATTTCCGCATTGTTCACAAAACTTGTTTGGATTGGGATTTTCAAATTGGCAGCGGGGACAGAGAAGCATAGGGGTTTTAAATTGGAGATGGGCGATCGAGTTTGGCGGTGGGGAGTTTTGGGTTTTGGGCTGTGAGTTAGGAGTTATAAGTTTTGGGCCTGACTCGCAACGGATAACTCCCATGGCCCTATGCCTTATTTTATCGGGATGAATTCAGAACTCAGATATTTCTTAGAACTGAGATGTTGTCTCCGTGTCAGGAACAGCCCTGTTAAGCCACATCTACAAAAACCTCTCTCGCTTCACAGGCGAGAAAGGCAGCCCCACGGGCGGGAGCGAGTGCTGGCCCGACAAGAAAATTTATCTCATGAGTGGAACTGTCATCCTGCCTATGCTTAACAATGCTGCTAGATATCAGTTAGAAGGGATTTGCTGTAGAATCTTCTTGGAAAACGGTCTCTCGGGCGATCGACACAATGGTGGAGAGGGGTACTTCACAGAAATATTTCCGCCGGAATTGTTCTTCGGAGACTGCTGCTAGGAATTGCGCTGCAAAACGCGCGGCAATCGGGGAATTTGGCACTGAGAATTGAATGGATTGGCTATCTAATAAGGGTTTGGGCATTTGATCGACCGCGTCTTGCTGCTGTGGGGTTTCGGGTTGTCTGGAGATGTGGAAAGCTCGATCGCGGTAATGGATTTGGAAACCGAGATATGTTAGGGTTTTGAACCCTAGTTGCAGCGATGTGTCGCTGATGCCGAGTTTTTGGCGGAGTTGCTGTCTGGTGACGGGTTTGTTGGTGCGGCTGAGGTATTTGGCGATGCCGATTAGCTGTTGGCAGATTTGCTGTGGGGGTACGAGTGGGGGTAATGTATAGGCGATCGCGAGTTTTTTCTGAGCGTGCTGTGCTTGCCGAAACCAGATCCGCAGTTCGTCCCAGCTTGCGGGGCATTCTTTGAGGACGAGCGAGTTTTCGCGATCGACCTTTTCGGAATTGTAAACTAGATTGTCGATCGGCATTTGATATTCTAAGTTTGTGCTAGCGCCTAATAACTCTTCATCGTTATTTCTATTGCGCCAGTCTACAATCCAATCTATTAGAGTCTGAGAATTTATTTTGTTGTCTTCCGTGCGTTCTTGCACTGATACGAGGCGCACTTCATACCGCGATTTGTAAGTATTAAAATCGAGTTCAACGGTTACATCGCAGCGGCCTTGGGGAACTTCATTTTGATTGTGTCCCCACCAAATGCCGGGAAATCCCGTATCGCTAGATTCGTCCCTAATTGTAAATTCTGTTTTGATATATTCTACTTTTTGCCCTTTCAAGTCCTTGATTTTTTGATTCCACAGATTGTCAAACCAGCAGTTTTCAATTAGCAATTTGGGGACGGGGTTGCCCATGCCACAAGGTTCGAGCAATTTTAGTTCTTGAAATAAGTCCTTGCCTAATTCGGAGACAGTAATTTTTAAGTCGGCTTGAACGGGGGCTGCTGTTAAACTATCGGTGCTGTATTGTTGTCGCAGTTGCTGATTTACCGCATCTGTAAATAGGGGGATATTTTCAACTGGAAGACTCAATCCGGCAGCGAAAGGATGGCCGCCAAATCTGTGCAATAAATGCGCTTGATCTTTGACTAATTGGTAAAGGTCGATTTGATTGGCGGAACGGGCGGAACCCCTGGCAATGTTGGATGGGGAAAGTCTTGGTGATTCTGAATCTAAGAAGGAGGTAAATTGCATTTCTGGGGAATTTTCATTAATTTTTTCGCTTCCTTCTGTGCTGAATAAAATCACGGGGCGACCGTATTCTTGGGCGATTTGTCCCGCTACTAATCCTAATACACCTACGGGCCATTGCGGGTCGCTGAGGACGATGACGCTAGTAGTTGAGAGGTCGAGTTTGGCTAATTTGGCCGCGGCATCTTTGGCAACATCTTTTTGTAAAGATTTACGTCTGCTGTTGGCAATTTCGGTTAAATTTGCTAGTTCTTCGCAACGTTTTTTGTCGCGGCTGGTGAGGAGTTCTACGCAGAAGCTGGCGTCACCTTGAATGCGGCTGACGGCGTTGATTCGGGGGCCGAGCCCGAAGGAAATGTCGGTTGGGCGATCGCCCGATCTTTTGCACAGTTCGAGCAATTTTGCAACTCCCGGGCGGGTGGGATTTGCGATTTGTTTTTGCAGTTGTTGGATGCCGACTTGTGCTAGGTAGCGGCTGTCTCCTGTAAGTTGGACTAAATCGGCAATTAAGCCGATCGCTACTAATTCTAATAAATCTGTGAGCGGGCGCTGCGGAATATCGGGTAATGTGTAATACAATGCTTCAACTAACTTGTAGGCTACTCCAACTCCTGAGAGGTTAAATAGTTGGTGGTTTGGGGGAAAGTAGCGGGGATTGATAATGGCTGTAGCTGGCGGGCGATCGTCTGGTAATGTATGATGGTCGGTAATAATTGTATCGATGTTTAAGCTACTCGCATATTCGATTTCGGCGATGTTTGTACTGCCAGTATCGCAGGTAATAATTAAGCTAATCCCCGATTTTGCTAAGGCATCTATTCCCGGGATGTTGAGTCCGTGAGATTCGGTTAAACGGTTGGGAATGTAATAATTTAGTTGGTCTTTTTGAGCAAAAAATTCTCCCAGTCCGTCCCAAAGTACAGAAGTTGAGGTAATACCGTCAGCGTCGAAGTCTCCCCAAATTGCGACTTTTTCACCGCTGTTTCGTGCTTGCTGGATTCTTTCTATCGCCCAGTTCATTTCTAGCCCGAATTCAAAGGGACTTGCTGGTTGGTAAAGTTTGGGATTTAAGAAACCGGGTATTTGTTCGGGATTCTGAATTCCTCTATACCAGAGAAGTGCAGCGGCATAGTTTCCGGGGAGTTCTGGTGCGTGATTTCTGACAGCTTGGATCAGCCAAGCTGGGGGTTGGGGTAAGGGTTGATTTGGCCAGTTGTGAGCGGTTTCTGTCATGCGATTTTAGATTTTAGATTTTTACCACAGATGAATCCGAGGGCTTTTTTGTATGTTAAATAAAACTTAAGCCAGTCACTGGTTCCCCGGCTCTGCCTGGGATCCCATTTCCAGAGGCTCTGCCTCGCTTACGATCAGGAAAATTGGAGGCAGAGCCTCCGTATCTGCGTTACCAGGCAGAGCCGAGTAACGAGTAAAATGGGGGGGGTTTGTTGATATATTAAATAAATATTTCGTCGATTATAGCAAGATTTGGTAGCCAATCCGTGGGAGTTTCTGCTGCAAGATTGGGTAAGAAAGCGGTGTTGTCTGTTGTGCGGTTGCAGCGAGTGGCAAATTGACAGGAATCGCAAAGATTGGAACTAATTTCTACTTGGGGTAAGAATTCGCCGCCTTCGGTATAGCGCTGTCGCCAGTCGGTTAGCTGCTGCAATAGGTCGGTTAAATCTTGTTTTGTGCGATCGTGTTCTGTTTGGCTGTAATAAAATGTGAGTTTTTGTGGCGGTTCTTCTCCTTGCAATTGTACGAACCAGTATGTCATGGAAACTTGTTCGGGGGAATAATCGCTGGTTTCTACTAAGACGTATAAATAGAGGCGAGTTTGCCAACTTTCGGCTATCCATTTTGATTTTTGAGGGCGGGGATAGGTTTTCCAGTCGAGAATTTGGGCGGCGCTTGGTTCGGCTATTAGCAAGTCATAGATAACGGTGAATAGGTAGTCTTGGAAAATTAGGGTGCGGGGGTGTTCGGCTTGGCGAAAAATGTTGTCGCTATTTTCTGAATCGGCGAAAAGTTCGGGGGCGGTGTTGATAAATGCTGCCACACAGCGTCCCAGTTCTGGGTCTTGTTGGATGATAAATTCAAGGGGGAGTCCGAGTTCTCGCTGCTGCATTAATAGGTGAAAGTGGCTTCCCCATGTGAGTTTTTCTTTGTGTTCTGGGGAGGCGGTGGTGGCTAGGAGTTCGAGGTAGCTGTGTTGGAATTTGCGGGGGCATTCTTCCAGGATTTTGAGTTGGGTTTGCGAGAGTCGGAGCATTTTTTTTGTGTGATTTTGTGGGTTTGGGGTAGGGTTTTATGATACTAATTATTGCAATAAAAGACGGCGGTTGAAACCGCTACTATACAAACGAAGTTTCTCTCGCTTGAGACTAAAAAATAAAGAAAGATTGACGAGCGATGTAGTCTGCAATTTGCTCGATGTCTTGAATTGCGGGTTTAGTGAGACGAAATTGTGGAGTAATGCTTGTGATGAACTCTAGCGCGATCGCAGGTTGGCGCGAATTTGTGCGATTGCGATTGCACCGTCTACGACTTCACCACGTTGGAATGCTTGCTGGCCAATCAGTGCGTCTCGTTGAAGTTCTTGCAGTCGTCCTTGATAAATGTCTTCTTGTTGTTCGAGGAGTTCAATTGCTGCGAGGATTACTTCGATCGCACTTTTGTATTTGCCAGTCGTGAGTTGACGCTGCACGAGGGCTTCGACTTCAGGTGACAAAACAATTTGCATGGCGCTTGAGAGGAGAAGTGTTGATTCTATTGTAGGCGATTCCCTACGGGATAGCTGCGCTCGTGCGTACTTCAGTTATATTGTTTTGGATTAACGGGCGAGCTTAATTTACTCACAAATCATATAGGCTTGCTATATGATTTGTGAGAATTTACCATAACTGTGAAGCTTGGGGAAATCAAATATCTGATAATGAGTAACTAACTTAAATATATATAGCAATCCTGTATGAATTGTGAACAACTTGCATTGGTAATGCCCCCGTGTCTACGTTACTCTTAGAGGGGCAACCACGGGGGGTTAATCCGACTTTTAGTCTGGTTGCAAGTCAAAGACTACGACAAGCGTTGCTTGAGGCATCAGTTGACGCAGGTACAGCAAGTGTCCGTCAGCATCCGATCAACTGCGAAATCGCCCCACAACCGCCCCCTGCATACTGGGCATGAGTTTGGCGATCGCCCAAGGGTACAGCCGTTTTTGGAACGCGATCGCCCCAGGATTCGCTGCGAATCCCTGTTGATAACCGTTTTGTGGCATGATGGTTTAGTATCCTCTATGGGCTACAGGAAAGGGCGTTAGTAAGTCTCTTGCCGGAAATCGACTAACGCCTCTACTACTATGATTAAACACCAAACTCACAACGTGTGTCAATACTTGGCGCTAAATATTGACACTTACTATATTAAAAGGTTTATTCAGCTATGGATTTGAGAGCCTTGAGAGAACGTGCAGGCCTGACAATCTTAGACGTAGCACGGGAACTAGAATGCGCGGAGTCTTCTATTCGCAACTGGGAAAAAAGCCGAACCTTGCCAAAGATGGAAGTTTGGCAAGTATTCCGAATGCGAGATTTGTATCGATGTAGCGAAGCGGAGTTGGTGCTAGCTGTCAGAAAGTCAATGCCGACGGAAAAGAAAGAACAGACAAAACTGACGGAGTAACAATACTTATGCAGTCTTGAAATGTTTGTTAAAGTAATAGATTTTATTTTTTCAACCGCAGATGAACGCGGATAAACGCGGATGAAATTGCGATCGCACTTGATCGCACATCACAAAATTACTCTTTTGTCAATACAAATACGCTTTCTTTATTTCCCCGTCCAATCCGCAAATCTTTATCCAAATAAGTGATATCAAGCCATCCCTGCTGTTCGCGAGTATCCAGGCCGAAATCTACAGCAGCGAACTTTTTCCCCGACTCAATCTCATCGATAAACTTCCCCGGAGATTCATAGCCAATCAACCTGCTTAAACCTACTATAGACCGCTCAAACTTCACCTGCACTCGCCGTTCCGAAGTTGGCTCAAATCTTGCGGCTACACTGACAATTCCTTCCAAATAAGGCAAGCCGTAAAGTTCGCCAATGTTGTAAATTTTAGATTCTTTGACACGGATAGATTGATAAATTTGACCCAATTTTACCAATGGAAAACTGTCAAGATTCAGCAGTTCGCGACTGGTGGTGTACAATAACCGCCAATCACCATTTAAAAGCTCTGCAGCTTCGACAGGCCGTGATGTGGGGTTGTAATCTTCCAATTGGGCGATCGCACTTAAAATCGCTTGTTTGTCGCTGGGAGTCGCCAGCAAACCGCGATTCTTACCAGCAATGATCTCTAATAGTGCAGATTTTCTAAGCATGATTTTTTAAGAAGGAAGAACACGGATTTTGGCACGAATACACGGATTAATTATCGAACGTCAGGCAAAAGTCAGACCGCTCTTTTCTTCAGTCTCAAGCGAGAGGGACGAAATTTTGTGTAGTAGCAATTTTAATCGCCGAGTCCGCAGAGTATTAACAACTAATAACTAAGATACCAAATTTCACCAGATAGAGCAGAGTCCGATACAGGGCTGCTAATTCTTGGTCGTTTTTGGTATAACGCCTGAGAACTTCTCCAACGCTGACAGCACCCTTTTGCTCGATCGCATCCAATATCTCCATCTGAATCTTAACAGAGATTCTTCTGTCTTGACCGAAGCTGGTAAACCAAATTGTTTGCAACTCTCTCAGAAGTTCTGATGTGGCGATCGCACCCAGACTCAGCATCATCTCATTGCTTAAACTTCTAGTCGCATAATTACCTAATACCCGAAACGGATCGTCCCCTAGGGGATAAGGCGGCTTCCCGGGTTTTAAAGGTGCTGACTCCGGTGCCGCAAGGCGAATCTCTGCTAATTCCTGCCACAATTGTTCGTAAGCAGCAATTACTACTTTCCAATCATAAATTTCCCTCGCCCTTTGTCTGGCATTTCCCCCCATCCGCTTTCTCAATTCGGGGTTTTCAATTAATTGGCACAACGCCAGGGTGCAAGCATCAATGTCAACTGCTGTGGCAAGGGAAGTGTGACCCATGTAAGTCGGCCAATTTAAGCTGCCGTCAAGATAATTTAGGGCTAAATCTAAACAAGATTCCGGGGGCGGGATGAGTGTGGGAATGCGGAAGCCGTCTATTTCGTGGCGTACAGATTCTTTGTATCCGTTCCAATCGGAGACTATGGCCGGCAGTCCGTTCGCCATGGCTTCTATTGGTGTCAGTCCGAAGGATTCTTGAATGTTGTCGGACAGTGAAATGAAAATGTCGGCCGCCGACCAAATATTTATTCTAATTTCCGGCTGTCTCCCATCTAAAAAAATAGCATTCACCGACGGACAAAATATTTGTGCGCTCTTTTTAAAGTCGGGTTCTTCTCTCGGATCTTCGATCCAACCGGCTTGAATTAAGTGGATCTTGGCTTTTGTCTGTTGTGATGCCCGTTCTAGGGCGATGTACATGGGTACCGGATGACCTTTTGCAGAAAAAGTCAATCGACCGACAAATAACACAACAATATCTTCGGGAGAAATGCCGAGTTCTTGTCGAAGTTGGCGGCGACTTTTAACTGCTTCCACACCCTGCGGAAACGCGCTGCAATCGACTCCTAGGGGAATAACGGGGAATTTAACCAAAATTTCCGGTTTACCGCCGTTGCGCTGGGCTAAATATTCAGACCACTCCCTCATAACTCCTTCTACTGCTGTTTTCACGGCTGTAGAGGTGCAGATCAGGGCGTCCCAAGGCTGCATGGGTGCGGTTATCAAATCGCCCATCGCCTCCATGATGTATTTTGTACCGATCGTGTGAGTAACGCCGCAAACGCTGTAGGCCCGCTGATCGACAAATCTGCGCGCCCACACCATCTGCGACAAAACCGGATCTGGTCGGTAAATTGTGCCCGGTTGAGATAGCAAATCCGGTCGTTCCATGGGAATCCAGCGAACTTTCCGAGGTTTTTGCAGCCAAGGTTGGATGTGCGAACAAAACTCCTTAAAGGTTGCTTCGCTATCGGCGCAACAGTAGAGAGATTCAGCGGTTCCGTGTTGGACTAAGCTTTTGAGAAACCCTTCTCCGGCTGAATGACGCCCCAGAAGTTTTTTGCCTCCGGTGTGGTAGCCCTCTTTGTTGTATAAAACCGCTGCCGTTGTATCCATTCTGAGATTTATTGCTTGAGAGTTGACTGAAAAAGCCAGAGGGCATTCGGGCTCAGGCTTTGATGAAAATCCAGGAGACTGTTGTGACTCAACCCCTTGCCGTTAGGGAAGCTGGCACAATAGGATCGCCGCCTGTCCCGCGATATCTTAAAGACGATCGTCTTAGATTACAATGCTTACGGCTAAAGAAGGATTGGCAAGAGCGGATTTTAGTGTTATCCTCATGCCCATGCTTGGGGGCGATCGCCTTTTGGGTCTCCCATCTTATCCGATCCGGAACCAAACAGTGCCTGTGGTATAATGCTTTAGCCTTGCTAAATGCCCGATTTGCAAGTGCTTGATCAAAGGAGCAGTTCGTCGGCAAAACGTTACCTCACTCGATCGCGTCTTTGTCTTTAAAAACCGATAATCATGTACAACCCATCTCTGCGTCAAATTCCTCGCCACTTACCTGCGGATGTAATTCCATTAAAACAGCAATCTTCTCTTTTAGACTGGTTGGAATCTAACAATCGCTTGTTAGCAAGGGATGTCCAAGAACCCGACTATCTGCACGAAGAAGAAATTTCTGAACTTATGGCAGTTGACGACAGTCCTTACGATGATTTAGAAGAGGAAGTAGAAGAGGATGTGAGTGTAGGCGAAGAATAACGGGTAGAAGGGTGAAGAAATCAACCGGAAACAGGGAAGAAAAACTAAGAGATTTCTCAATCTCCTGTATCGCACCCTATTCCCCATTGTCAATTGCTTATTCTCAAATAGTGTGTGGTGAGGAGTGTTATGGATAACTTTTTGGATGAGAAAATCCCTTTTAGTCTGCCTTTCAAACTTACAGGAAAGAATTTATTCCTGCTGCTGGGTTTGGGGATCGGCACTGTAGCGATCGGTTTAGATGTAGCAGCGGATAGATTTTTGAATTTACCTGCATCGCTATTTATGCCGCTAGTTGTTTGTGCTTTAGTTGCGTCGGGGTTGGGCTATGCAGTTGTTCCCGTACTCCAGCAACTAAAAGCTGGACAAATAATTCGCGAAGACGGCCCCCAAGCACATTTGAAAAAAGCGGGAACCCCGACAATGGGAGGCATCTTTTTTGTACCTGCAGGGGTAGCAGTCGCTTTACTTTGGTCTAAGTTTAACTCAGATGTTGTTGCCGTATCCGCTTTAACTTTAGCTTACGGTTTCATTGGCTGGATTGATGACTGGCAAATTCTGCGACGTAAGTCGAACAAAGGTATTTCACCTCGGATGAAATTGGCTTTGCAAATAAGTTTTGCTGCTCTATTTTGTCTGTGGCTGATGTTTCATCAACCTGCTATTTCTACGAATGTTGCTTTGCCTTTCGGTTGGGTATTGCCATTAGGTTTGCTGTTCTGGCCAGTGGCTGGTTTTGTGCTAGTTGCCGAAAGCAATGCTACTAATCTTACCGATGGTGTTGACGGCTTGATGGGCGGTTTGGGCGCGATCGCACTTTTGGGACTAGGTGCATCTGTAGCCTCTACTTCGCCAGAATTAATGATTTTTTGCGCTTGCATCAGCGGCAGTTGTTTCGGTTTCTTAGCACACAACCGCAATCCAGCCAGTGTGTTTATGGGCGATACAGGGGCTTTAGCTTTGGGCGGTGCGTTGGGTGCGGTAGCTTTATTAACAAATAGCCTTTGGATATTATTAATTATCAGCGGGATTTTCTTTGTAGAAACGCTGTCAGTAATTGCTCAAGTAGGTTATTACAAAGCTACAAAAGGGCCTGATGGCATCGGCAAGCGTCTGTTAAGAATGGCTCCACTGCACCATCATCTAGAGTTGTGTGGCTGGTTGGAAACTCAGGTTGTGGGAATCTTTTATTTAACTAACGGGGCGTTAGTGTTAATGATTCTGATGTTGACGGGAAACAGTTGAGAACGGATTGCGTGACGGATTGCACAGGGGATGTAAGAGATATTTTCTACTATTTGAAAGACACAGGCAAGATGCCTGTTCCACAAGAACTGAATGCAGTTGTGGAACAGGCATCTTGCCTGTTTAAGGCTCAAGCAACAGGCTTTTGGGCTGTTCCACATTTCTTAGTCTCTTAGAGAGGGACTTCGTTTCTCTAGTAAGTAGCAGTTTCAAGCGCGGAACAATCTATAATATCCCTCGTTAATGCAATGGAAATAAAAAAAATTAGAGGCAATCTGGGGAGAATAGTTTCATCTACAAGCCTTCTCTTGCTGGCTGCTAGCTCAGTTTTTTACTGGAACCTCGTTAGGCTGGGTTATGCTGTTCCAATTCCCTACATTTTAGACGTTTTCTGCTTAAATAACTGTCCGGCTGATGATTTAAATATTTTGCATACCCAATTCCCGCCCGATAATTTATTAAACTACGACAAGCCGCTAATACAAATTTTAGGCGAACCAGATAAGTTAGATAAAAACAGAATTTCCATCCTAGTTGAAAAATCAAAATACAGGCTGACTGTATACGATAGTAAAAAGCCAGTAAAATCTTATCCTGTAGTATTTGGTGGCAATCCCACAGGTAATAAATTAAAAGCAGGGGATTTGCGGACCCCGGAAGGTGTTTTTAGTATTAAAGATATGTACCCTCATGAAAGTTGGTCAAAGTTTCTGTGGCTGGATTATCCAACCAAACAATCTTGGCGCAAACATATAAAAGCTAAGCAAGATGGTACAATTAGGTGGGGCGACAGTGTAGGCAGCGAAATCGGGATTCACGGCGTTCCTCCTAATTCGGATAATATAATAAAATCTAGATCGAACTGGACCTTGGGATGCGTTTCTCTGGAAAATAAGGATGTTGAGGAGTTGTATCAGTTTGTGGAGAAAGGCACAGAAGTAGAAATTATTCGATAAGTTAAGTTGCCATAAAACTTGTTCGTAATAATGACTTTACTCCTAATTGACTCAAAAAACTGGATAGAGGGCTAATGAACAGTGACGACGGGTTTTTACCTCAAGTTTCGGTGGTTGTTCCTGTTTACAACGGCGAGATGGATTTGCCGGAGTTGATTGAGTCCCTGCGATCGCAAACTTATCCGCCACACAGAGTAGAATATCTCTTAGTAGACAACAACAGTCGCGATCGCACTTCAGCAATCCTCGAAACAGCAGCTAAGTTGGATCAAATAACCATTCGCCACCTCACCGAAAATCAGATTCAAAGTTCCTACGCCGCCCGAAATAAAGGAATTCGCGCATCCACAGGCGAAATCATTGCATTTACCGATGCAGACTGTCGCCCGGAATCTGACTGGCTGGAAAATTTAGTTAAGCCATTCGTTGACTTAGAAATAGGAATTAGCGCTGGGGAAATACTCGCATTGCCCGGTAAAACTATTTTAGAACAACACGCCGATCGCCAAAATACTTTATCTCAAAAACATACTCTCGCTCACCCTTTTTGTCCCTACGGTCAAACCGCCAACTTAGCTGTACGGAGGCTAGTTTTACAACAAATAGGACTATTTCGCCCTTACCTCACCAGCGGCGGCGATGCTGACTTGTGTTGGCGGATTTTGCGGGAAACATCCTATAAAATGTATTTTGCCGAAAATGCAATCGTCCGACACCGCCACCGTTCTACAATAAAACAGTTGCAAAGTCAATGGTATCGGTACGGCGAATCTAATAAATATTTGCACGAACTCCACAGTGTCGATTTGATGCGAGAATTCACAACAGGGGAATATTTTTACCGGCTGGCTAGGTGGCTGTTAAAGGAATTTCCGCTTGCTGCTGCCAAAAGTGCGCTCGGCGGAGCCGATCTGGTAGATTTGTTTAATACGCCGATCGGTCTTTTGAATGTTAGGGCAAGGTCCATGGGGCAGCGCCAAGCCCAACTTCCCGAATCAGCTTGGGGCATTGAGCGTTTTTAATATTTTAGACCATAAGCCTTTCACGGGCGGGCAGGATGCCCAACTCCTACTCCCCACAAAAAAATTGAACTATGAGTGGAACAGACATCTTGCCTGTTCTAAATAAGCCTTTCACGGGCAGGCAGGATGCCCCACCCCTACTCCCCACAAAAAAATTGAACTATGAGTATGAGTGGAACAGGCATCTTGCCTGTTCCTCAAAATGGTGCAAGATGTGCGCTCGACAAATATTCGTTTGTATACAATCCGCCCCTATAAATACCTATAAGTCCAGTTTATTGGTGCATATAGATATGCTGAATGAGAAATATGAAAATTTAACGTAATCCTTAATATAAAATTAATAAGTCGATTCTGAAGCGCTCGGTTTGACGACGGGAACCAACTCAGAGGCAAACCCCCAAATTTTCTTTACTTCTGCCTTCTGGCTTTTCAGTGCTGTCGTCAGCGCATCGGAATTATTCTCAGAATTTTAAATTTTTGTAACCTTTACAGGTAATGCCAATGGCTCAAATCTTACTCCAGACCGTTTGGTTTATACCTTGCTATCCACTCATAGGCGGAGTTCTGTCGATGCTGTGGTTTCCGGCAGTTACCCGCCGCACGGGGCCAAGACCATCCGGTTACGTGAACGCCATATTAACCTTGTTCGCTTTTTTACACGGGGTCATAGCCTTGACAGCTATCTGGAACCAACCGGCGCAACACGAGTTGATTCCCTGGCTGAATGTAGCAGGTTTAGACTTAACCATTCCCGTAGAAATTTCTGCAGTCACCGTCGGGGCGACTGTTTTGATTACCGGACTGAACTTGCTGGCGCAGATTTATGCTTTCGGTTACATGGAAATGGACTGGGGCTGGGCTCGGTTCTTTTCTCTGATGGGGCTGTTTGAAGCTGGGATGTGTGGCTTGGTACTGTGCAATTCCCTGTTCTTCAGCTACATGATTTTGGAAGTTCTGACTTTGGGTACTTACCTGCTAGTCGGGCTGTGGTTCAATCAGTCTTTGGTGGTGACAGGAGCCCGCGACGCTTTCTTAACAAAGCGGGTGGGAGATTTATTCCTGCTGATGGGAGTAGTCGCCATTCTGCCGCTGGCCGGAACTTGGAATTTTGACGAGTTGGCTGTTTGGGCCGAGACTGCAAAGCTTGACCCCACTGTAGCGACACTGCTGACTTTAGCTTTGATTGCCGGCCCTATGGGTAAGTGTGCTCAGTTTCCCTTGCACCTGTGGCTAGATGAGGCGATGGAAGGCCCGCTGCCGGCGACAATTTTACGGAACACCGTAGTTGTGGAAACTGGTGCTTGGATTTTGATTAAGTTGCAGCCAGTGATTGCTTTGTCGCCGATGGGGATGACGATAACTATTATTGTAGGTGCTGCGACGGCGGTTGGTGCTTCATTAATTGCGATCGCCCAAATTGACATCAAGCGCACGCTTTCCTATATAGTCAGCTCTTACATGGGCTTAGTATTTATCGCCGTGGGCACCGGACAAGCCCAGACAGCCCTGACATTGATATTTGCCTACACCTTGGCGATGGGTTTGCTGGTGATGAGCATCGGTTCGGTAGTTTGGAACAGCGTCACTCAGGATGTCCGAGCTCTCGGCGGTTTGTGGGGAAAGCGGCCAATATCGGCGATATCGTTTATTGTCGGTAGCGCTGGATTGGTTGGACTGCCGCCCTTCGGCTGCTTCTGGGCTTTAGAAGACTTCACATCCGGGCTTTGGCAAACTCATCCTTTGCTGTTAGGAATAGTGCTGTTTGTAAACGGCGTCACTGCTTTTGGCTTGGTGCGCGTCTTCGGTTTAGTTTTCGGTGGCAAACCCAAGCAAATGACCGAACGTTCGCCGGAAGTTCACTGGCCTTTTATCTTGCCGATGACTGTTTTAATGGGCTTTACTTTGCACGTTCCGCACTTGCTGGCTGCGTGGCATTTATTGCCTGGGGCAAGTTTGAATTATACCGCAAGTGGATTGCTAGTTTTGTCAACGGCGATCGGCATCGGTGCTGGAGCATTTGTTTACCTGAACGAGAAATGGGAAAAACCGGTACGAATTGGTTCTGAAGCTTTGCAAGACTTTTTTGCTTACGACTTTTACACTGCCCAACTTTACCGGGTGACAGTGATATTTGCAGTCGGTTTAGTTGCTCAAGTTATCTCTTGGGTTGATCGCAATATTGTTGACGGATTCGTGAATTTAATCGGTTTTGCAACTGTTTTCGGCGGGCAAAGCCTTAAATACAACGTTAACGGTCAAACTCAGTTTTACGCCCTGACAATTCTGTTCGGAGTAGCAGTTTTGGGACTGCTCATAAGCTGGCCGTTGCTAGTTCGCCTGTCGCTGATTGTGGGCGGGTAAAGAAATATAAGCGTGAAGATTTTAGGTGACACTTTTAATCTAAAATCTTAAAAACATGAAGTCTTGAACAAAGATTTCAAACTCGATACAACAAGGAAACCTCAATGAACCCAAATAACAGACAATTCACTCTTTCCCGACGCAATTCCCTCAAATTTGTCGTAGGAGCCATTGGTACAGGGATACTCGCAGCAGGAGCAGGCGCTGATTTGGCTGCACCCGAACCAGCAATTGCTCAAACTGACTTGACTCCCGATGCAGCTCTGAAACAGTTAATGGACGGCAACCAGCGGTTTGTTGACAGCAAACGCCAAAATCCCCACCAAGACTTTGGGCGTCTCACCGAAGTTGCCAAAACTCAAAAACCCTTTGCTGCTATTCTCGGCTGTGCAGATTCCCGCTTTCCTTCGGAAATTATCTTCGATCAAGGATTGGGAGATTTATTTGTCTGTCGCGTGGCCGGAAATGTTGCTACTCCTGAAGAAATTGGCAGCCTGGAATTTGGCACGCTGGTATTGGGAGCAAAAGTGCTTGTGGTAATCGGGCATAAACGTTGCGGTGCGGTAGACGCAACGATTAAAGGAGCTCAAGTTCCCGGCCAGATTGGCAGTTTGCTCGATGCGATTAAGCCTGCTGTAGAAAGCTCGAAAAACCAAACGGGCGACAAGCTGGAAAATGCTTCAAAAGCCAATGTTGTGCTCCAAGCTAACAGGTTGAAAGCCTCTCCAGTTATCTCTAAGTTAATTGCGGAGAATAAACTGAAAGTTGTTGGTGGCTATTACGATTTAGACACGGGCAGAGTCACTATTCTTTCGGAGTCGTGATGAAATTTGGGATTGATAATTGGGAAAAATTTTAACATTTAAACTCTCAAATTATCAAAGACAAGAGGCTGCAAAATAGATTGTTCACTCTTCACTCTTCACTTCACACATTATGCTTAGTACCTTGCTCTGGTTGCCCGCGTTGGGCGCTGCGGTAGTCGGGTTCCTGCCCGGAAATATAAATGGGATGCGTCTGCGTTCAATAGCCTCGGCTTTTGCTGCTGCTGTTTTCCTTTTGAATATCTGGCTGTTGACTCAATTCGATCCAGCCAATTCGGGACTGCAATTTCAAGAATATTTGCCTTGGATTCCGCAATTAGGTTTGAGCTACAACTTGGGCATTGACGGCTTGTCCTTGCCACTGCTGGTTTTAAGTGCTTTGCTGACGCTATTAGTCATTTACGGCACTGGCGAAAAAATGGAGCGTCCCCAGCTTTACTACGCTTTGATTTTGCTAATCAATGCTGGTATTGCCGGAGCTTTGATGTCTCAAAATTTGCTGCTGTTTGTACTGTTTTACGAAGTAGAATTAATTCCTTTTTACCTGTTGATTGCTATTTGGGGTGGAAAGCAGCGGGAATACGCTGCCATGAAGTTTTTGATCTACACGGCAGTTTCGGGACTTTTAGTGCTGGCAGCATTTTTGGGTGTGGCTTGGCTGAGCGGTTCTTTAAATTTCGATTACAGTGCGATTACCACTCAAGAATTGCCGAGAAATATGCAGTTAATCCTGCTAACAATTTTGCTAATTGGGTTGGGAATTAAAATTCCCTTGGTGCCGCTGCACACTTGGCTGCCGGATGCTTACGTCGAAGCTTCGCCAGCAACAGCAATTTTGCTGGGAGGGATTCTGGCGAAGTTGGGAACTTACGGTTTAGTACGGTTCGGCTTGCAGATGTTTCCCGAAACGTGGTCGATTATAGCTCCCGCTTTAGCGATTATCGGGACTGTGAGCGTGATGTACGGGGCTTTGAGCGCGATCGCCCAAAAAGACATCAAGCGCATGGTAGCCTATAGTTCGATCGGGCATATGGGCTACATCCTCGTTGCCTGCGCCGCGGGTACGAAGCTGGCATTAATCGGCGCTGTGGGGCAAATGGTAAGCCACGGCTTAATTTTAGCTTTGCTATTTTATTTGGTAGGCATCATCGAAACCAAAGTTGGCACGCGGGATTTGGACGTGCTCAACGGTTTGATGAACCCGATGCGGGGTTTACCCACTGCCAGTTCCCTGTTAGTTTTGGGCGGCATGGCAAGCGCTGGAATTCCGGGTTTGGTGGGTTTTATTGCCGAATTTTTAGTGTTTCAAGGCAGTTTCTCGATCTTTCCAATTCCAACTTTGCTCTGCATTTTAGCTTCGGGTTTAACAGCAGTTTACTTTGTGATTCTGCTCAACCGCACCTGTTTTGGGAAGTTGGACAATGCCACGGCTTACTACCCTCCAGTTACGTTTGCTGAAAATATGCCGGCGCTGGTTTTGGCGGGCATCATTTTTGTGTTGGGAATTCAACCTGCTTGGCTACTCAAGTGGAGCGAATCTACTACAAATGCGATAGTTGCTACTCTGCCGACTGACAGAAATACCCAAGTTGCTATTAGCTATCCCCTAGAACACTCGGAGCTGGAAATCGCGTCTACACAAACGAATTCCGCCTCCACCGACTAAAATCTACTCGTTTCCAGGCAGAGCCTGGAAACGCATATCCGGAGGCTATGCCTTCAATTTTCCGGCTCGTAGGCCTGGATATCGGTTCCCAGCCTCTAGCCGGGGAACCAGTTAAAGAATCGCAGCTTTTGGCAATAATTCAAAATATTTAGATTCCCTCACTCAAAGGAAGAAACAATGGTACAAACCCCTAATAAACCAGCAACTAAACTACCTCCTTCCAAACACGAATTTGCTGAAATAATTCACAGGCTAGAAGCTGGCGGCGCAATGATTCCAGATACGCCGGAAAATCTGATGCAAATCATCGCTATCTGGAAAGCTTACGCAGTGCCGATGGACTTTTACTGGCGAGATTTGCTTTACATCGCCGAACGGGTTTTTTTACACCCGCTTCCTTTCTTTAAATACTTCTTGCCTCAAGAGTATTTAGACTTGCAAAATCACTATGCAGGCGACGGTGCAGATTTGCGGATTTGGCGCGGGACTGGAAGTGTTCACCCGGAACTTTTGGAGTTCATGGAGAAGGGTGAAACTGGTAAACTCCCTCGATTTGTTCACCATTTGTGGCACGATCGCATTAACATGGAATTTGCCGAAGAGTGCATGAGGTCAATGCTGTGGCACCGGGGCTTGTACGTGCCCACCAATCAATTCGATCCTTATTTGGACAGTGACGAATATAAGGCTAATGCCGATCGCGCAATTAAAGCTTACTTCAAAAAAGACCCGTTCATGCTGGCACTTCACAAAGCATTTCCCGAAATGTTTTTAGAACAGTGCCGCCAAATGTCTTATTACAGCAATCTCGGTTTATTCTGGGAAGTCATGGCGCCGGTGTTTTTTGAGGTTTCCGACTTGTACGACGAAGGGAAAGTTACCACAGTCCCGCAGGCGATGGATTTTCTGGTAAATGGCATATTTGCGATCGCCGGACGCCCGATTTACCACCACGTTCAAATCGACGGCGAAACCTACGAAATCATCCCCAAATCTAAGGGTTTCACTTGGCTTTATGAAGCAGCGTTACCTTACGTGGAAGCTGTATTTTATCGCACTTCGCCATTCCGAGGCACCAAATCTTACAACGCTCAGGCTAAGGAAGTTCCTGACGACCAAAAAGACTTCCACTTCGGAGTGCTTTATGCAGACAAATTCCCCGTAGGTACGGCGGGGATTCCGCCGACTTTGCTAGCACAAGATATGCTGCATTTCCTGCCGCCGTATTTGATGGATTTCTACAAACAGCGCTGTCGAGGCGAAGATGATATCCTCAATCAAATTGGGGTGACATTCCAGCGGTCGATGTATTGCGTAACTTCGGCGGTGATTCAAGCGTTGCGGACTGCTCTTTTGTATCCTTTAGATGACCCGAATCCGAAGCATTTGAAGGCAAATCGGGCTTTCTTTGAGTCTCAGCTCGATCGCTTCTGTCGCCCGGAATACGGCATGAAATATGCTGCGAAGTTGAAGAATATTCAGAGTTCGGATTACAGGTAATAGATGTTTGCGGGAGGCATCTTAGCTGAAAAGTCCGCCAGTCCGTTAGTCCGCCAGGGGTTTGAACCCCTGGCTCAAAGCTCAATTCGGTTGAAACAGACTGGGAAAAATCAGAGATTTTTAAGCCGTTTCAAAAGTCCTATAATATTAGATTAGTTGGTATCCGAATTATTCATCTCTCTCTTCTCTTACTCTGCGTTCTCTGCGGTTTAATCATTCCGATATAAAAACTAACCAATAACTATGGACAGCAAAGAGCTAGCCCAATATATCGAAGCAACCGATGGGATTTCCAAACCTTGGCTGTTGGTGCAACTGCGACTGAAAAAATTGCAAGAAAGGCGATCGGAGATTTCTGCGGAAGAGTATATGACAGAACTTACCGACATTCACAAAGATTTAATGAATCTGGGGGAATGGTGGCTGGGAATCGAGGATGAAGTGTTTTAAAATTTAATGGAAAGTTCAAGTAGGATTAAGTCGATCGCACTTTAAAATTTCTCCATCAAATCTTTTTCTTGGGCATAAACATCTCGTAGCTGTTGCAGCGCGGCCCCAGAAATGACCGATTTAAGTGTAGCTACCAATTGGCCCCACTCCAGCAAGCTGTCAACTGAAACAGCTTTTTTGAACTTGTAAGTGTAGAATTTCGTCCAAAATGCTGGTGCTTGCTTGCTTTTCCAGCGTTTGTACCATCTGCCAAAATCTTGAGCTGCGATCGGCTTTACTTCTAAAATAGGGGGAAAATCGGCGTAGCTGACAAAGCGGCTGATGCCTTTGGCGTGCACGTAAACCATGTAGCGACAGCATTCGATGCGGTAAATGTCGTCTGCTGCGATATTGAACAGGAGTGCGACTGTTTCTTCGGTAACGAATCTCGCCAGCGCATGCAGGATTGGCGATTTGTGAATTATTTTGGAGCAGGCGAAAGTGCTTGATTTTAGCTGGGATGATGCTATCATAGTAAGTCAGACAGCTAGTAACTGTCTATTTAAGTTTTGAAAACGATCGCCCTTTAGTTGTCCAGACCGGGGGGCGATCGGCTTTTTAGATAAATTTATTGTAAGGTGTTATAGCACCCATTGTCAAGCATGGGTTTAGTAAGAATTAAAGTCAGAGAACTAGCAGCAGAGAAAGGCTGGACATTCAAGGAAGTTTCAGAACGTTCTGGGGTGGTATACAACACGGTCAAGCATTATGCTCGCTGTCCAGGGCTGACAACGGTAGACTTTACTTTGCTGCTAAAATTAGCTCGGACTTTTGATGTGATGATTGAGGATTTGGTTGAGGTTTTGGAGGAGTAGCCGACCGACCGCGATATTGACTGATTTTCTGATATCATGGTGAGTCAACCTAAGAAGTGCATCAACTCTCAAGCATGGGTTTAGTCAGGCTAAAAATTCGGGAACTAGCGGCCGAGAACGGCTGGACGCTTAAGGAAGTATCCGATCGTTCCGGGGTAATTTATAGCACTGTCAGAAGCTATGCTCGTCGTCCTGAAATGGCAATGGTTGACTTTACTTGCCTGCGGAAGTTAGCTCGGACTTTTGATGTGATGATTGAGGATTTGGTTGAGGTTTTGGAGGAATAGACCGATCAGCTTTTCCACATTTCCACTATAAGCCGTTGTGCTGCGTCTTGTCAAGACGCGCTTAAGCATTTCGCATCGCAGCTAAAAGCTCAGCTTAAAGGTGCTAAGATTTAGTCAAAGTTGTTAATCTCCCGTTACCTTTGTGACTAGAGCCAGTACCGCCATCGGGGTGAGCCCCATCATCAAGGAAATTGTGCAGAAAAAGGCGCTAGCAACCCGACTAACGCTGAAGGAAATCATCTATGTCGGGATGCTGGCGATTGACGAGTTGGACGAAAAGCGCTTGCAAGAGTTGGCAGATAAGGTGCATCAGATGCAGGTCAATGGCGAGATTTGAAGCTGAAGAAAACCCGGTGGGCGTCCAGAAACCGGGTTTTTACGAAAAGACGCGTTGCAACCAGCAGATTAGGAAAAAAACCCGGTTTCTTTGGTTGGAGCGTGTCCAGGACAGATCGAGAATCTCAAATGGTAGAATTCTCTGGAACTAACAACATCCGCGATTCTATTTCTTCCCAGGTTTTTGCTGATATTCTCACTGCTGCTTCTTTGCATGGGATGATGAAAATATTTGCCAATAAATAATCTCCCAGCGCCTCTGCTTCTTCCTCAGATAACTTGACTATTTCTGGATTGAGATGGAGTGCATGACACCAGGTATCTACAAGGCGATCGGCAAATGCTAAGTGTATTTGTTTAGGCTGCTCACTATCGGGCAATTGCTTCTCAAGTTCTATCAGTTGAGCAATTAGTTCAGTCCAGTTCACCTCCTTGAAGATTTTAATTTTTTTAAGTTTTTCGGCCGACGCGATGGTCAACGCGTTGGCGTTGGCGTTGGCGTTGGCGTTGGCGTTGGCGTTGACGTCGGCGTTGGCCTGGGCGATGCCTGTGGTCTTGCTGAGGGCCATGACGTAGTCGATGGTGATGGCGTTAGCGTTGGCGTTGGCGTTGGCGCTGGCGATGGCGCTGGCGATGTCCATGGCGTGGGCGATCGCCGCAGCACGTTTACCGACAGGCTTAAAATCACCTTCCGAGCCATTAGTCGCTGCATCAGCCCATTGCAATAGCCCTTGCAACTTCGGCGTGTTAATGTACTTTTGAGCCTCTTTTTCCATTAATAGGAGCAAGTTATCAGCCCCATTTTTTGAACGCACCAACCCCGCTACCAACAAAAATACCTCTTGCCAGCGTCGATCGGAAAGATGATCGGTAACTAACTGCTCAATTAAATTATTATCAGCAATATATTGAGCTGTGAGATATTCCTGAAGCGTCAAATGCGAAAACGAGTACACATCCTCAGCTCGTTCTACTAAAATCCCCTGTTGAACTGCAATAGCTTTCAGAACCGCCTCACCGTCTAAATGCTTCGGTGCATTCAAATTATTTTCTAAAAAAGTTTTGATTTCCTCAACCACTTCTCGCTGCGAAAAAAACAGCTTATCAGCCTCAAAACCAGTATAAGCAATCTCCGATAACAAACTCTCCTCTAACTCCGTGCTGAGCCCTTGATAAATTTCCTCTTTCTGAATCCGCTTTTCCGCCGCCCATTCTTCCAACAATATCCGCAAAGCTTTTCTGTAAAGAACGCTGCGATTATTCGGAAAGTTTTGCGAACGGTCATAAATGAGGCAGAGGAAAGTTAGCAATAATGGCGTGTGGGCTAACTCTTTAGCTGCTGCATATTCTGGCTTTTGCAATAACTTCCAACATTTTTGAGCCGTTCCTGCTTGTTTATCGACCTCAGACTGAAACCAGTTACCAATAAATTGCTCAATTTGAGTATCGTCAAACTCTGCTAGTTTGACATCGGTAAAGCGTTGAAAGTTGTTTCTATAAGCGGCTGTGCGACAAGAGACAATGAAGCTATTTTTATCATAGCGGTCAACAAAATTCTGAATCTTACTAATGACCTCATTTGTGTTGACTGTCGGCACTTCATCCAATCCATCCAGCAAGATTAACAGCTTTCCCTGCTCTAATGCCTTAGCGATAAATTGCTCAGATGAGGGAAAGCCACAAATGCTAAACTCTTCAACAATTAATTTTTCTATGTCTATCTGGCTAGATGTAAAGCTTTTAAGTTCGATAAAAACAGGAATGCGATCGTGCTTAAATCCGCCTCGTTTGCCCTTCAGTGCTTCGAGTCCTATTTTCCGCAAAAATGTAGATTTTCCCGCCCCGGGCTGCCCTAAAACCATCAAATATTGCTTCTGATTAGCAATTTTTAGCCCTTCTTGCTTCTGGCAATCTTGCTGCTGAAAACTTCGCTTGTTTGCTTTGCGGTAAGCTTCTTCTAAATTTTGGATTGATTCAAAACTGCGGATTTCTTGCTCATCCAAAAACTGCACAGCAGTATAAACCGATTCTAATGGCACAGCCTCCCGCATTCCCAATGCTTTGAGAATGCCGTGACGCTTGAAGTAGCGTTTGCCGTATTCCCCCGATGCCGTGTAAATTAGCTGTTTAGTTTTATCATCTAGCTTTTTGCCCATCAAACCGAGAAACTTGCCACCAGTTTCAAAGACTGACTGGAAAATGGGGAGGGCTATACCGCTAACACAACTTATAGCAAAGGGTTCAATTCCTGTCATGGCAGTATTAAGGAGGTTTTTATGATGGGACTTAGCCGCGTCGAGGTCAGAAACCGGGTTTCTTCTATATATAGTCATTTCAAATAAGTATGAGACACTCTTTCTGCACAATAAGCACGAATAACTTCATCAAGAGATGTGCC
>NZ_JAUBQB010000081.1:0-32396 GCF_036701035.1 Microcoleus sp. Pol7_B2
GAGGTACTGGAATAATAATGAATCCTCCTGTATTTATTGTTTTAAGCACTGCATAGCTCTTAACTGAACCGTATTGAGGTATAACAAATAATTGGGGGAAACATTCCCCTTAGTTAGTTTCGTTCGTTCCGATCGCGCATAGCTGCCAACCGATTCGTACATTAGCGAACTCAGTGTGCTGTCTGCTTCGGGCTCGATCGTCATGCGATCGAACTCATACCCCCACACCGGCGGACTTGCAAATTCTTTCACAATCGATGGGGACATCCATTTCCAGTCTAGCTCTTCGCCCAATCTATTGCTGTCCCATTCGTCTGAGCATTTTTGTAAATGGTCGTGTTCGAGCAAGTTTAAGATTTGGAGATAAGCGTCGCGGGGACTGCTGCAAATAATAACTTCAGGTTCTTCTAAGCCAATAGCAACATAGGCAACTTTGATTGCTTCTGTGGCTTTTTGAGCCTCAATTGGCCTAGTCGAGAGAGTAAGACTTTTTTGTGCGAGTTCGCCTACCACGCTGATATCGGTAATTCGATTGCCGTAGAGAGACAGTGTGGTCAGATTGGTGAGCGATCGCAAGGCACTGATGTCGGTAATTTGATTGCTGTTGAGACACAGTGTGGTCAGATTGGTGAGCGAGCCGACGAAGCTGATGTCAGTAATTCGATTGCTGTCGAGATGCAGTGTGGTCAGATTGGTGAGCGAGCCGACGAAGCTGATGTTGGTAATTTGATTTTTGTTAAGATACAGTGTGGTCAGATTGGTGAGCGAGCCGAGGATGCTGATGTCGGTAATTCGATTGTCGCCGAGATTCAGTGTGGTCAGATTGGTGAGCGATCGCAAGGCGCTGATGTCGGTAATGTAATTGTGACCCAGATGCAGTGTGGTCAGATTGGTGAGCAATCGCAAGGCGCTGATGTCAGTAATTCGATTTCTGTCGAGATACAGTGTGGTCAGATTGGTGAGCGAGCCGAGGAAGCTGATGTCGGTAATTCGATTGCTGGCCAGATGCAGTGTGGTCAGATTGGTGAGCGAGCCGAGGAAGCTGATGTCGTTAATTACATTGTAGTTGAGATTCAGTGTTGTCAGATTGGTGAGCGAGCCGAGAAAGCTGATGTTGGTAATTCGATTGCTGCCCAGATCGAGTCTTGTCAGATTGGTGAGCGAGCCGAGGAAGCTGAAGTCGTTAATTCGATTGCTGGCCAGATCCAGTGTTGTCAGATTGGTGAGCGAGCCGAGGAAGCTGAAGTCGGTAATGTGATTGTAGCCCAGATCGAGTCTTGTCAGATTGGTGAGCGAGCCGACGAAGCTGAAGTCGTTAATTCGATTGCTGGCCAGATTCAGTGTTGTCAGATTGGTGAGCCAGCCAAGGAAGCTGATGTCGGTAATTTGATTGTCGCCGAGATCGAGTGTGGTCAGATTGGTGAGCGAGCCGAGGAATCTGATGTCGGTAATTTGATTTCTGCTGAGATCGAGTGTGGTCAGATTGGTGAGCGAGCCGAGGAAGCTGATGTCGGTAATTTTATTGTTGTTGAGATGCAGTGTGGTCAGATTGGTGAGCGAGCCGAGGAAGCTGATGTCGGTAATTTTATTGTCGCCGAGAGCGAGTCTTGTCAGATTGGTGAGCGAGCCGAGAAAGCTGATGTCGGTAATTTGATTGTTGTTGAGATGCAGTGTGGTCAGATTGGTGAGCCAGCCGAGCAAGGTGATGTCGGTAATTCGATTGCTGGCCAGATCCAGTGCTGTCAGATTGGTGAGCCAGCCAAGGAAGCTGATGTCGGTAATTTTATTGTCGCCGAGATCGAGTCTTCTCAGATTGGTGAGCGAGTCGAGGGAGCTGATGTCGCTAATTCCAGTGTTGCTGAGCTCCAATTGGGTCATGCTTGAAAGTATCTGTTCCGCTTCTTCAGCATCATCAGTGCCAGCCTTTTCTAACAACACTTTAACTGTGTGCCTTGCCTCTTCTGAAAGGCTGTCAATATGCCTGCACCAGTCGGCAAAGCGGCTAAAAATCATTGGCTCGTTTGGTTGTTTTTCTGACATAAAACACTCCGAGATGGGTCAGGGGGCATGGGGCATAGGGCATGGGTAATGGGAATACTGTTGACTGTTGACTGTTGACTATTACAAATCGCCCTTGCGTACCTCATATTACTGAGTTAAGTCTACTATTTCCAATCTTCCAGCTTAATCCGAGGATCGACAGCTTCCAGCCGCAAATCGGCCAACAAATTCCCAACAATCAACATCGTCGCACCCATCCTCAAACTTGCCATTACTAAATACAAATCTTGATTAGTCACCGCCTCCAGAGTCAGCTTTCCCAAACCCGGCTAATTAAAGAAATATTCGGCAATAAACGCACCGCTCAACCAACTAGCTTGCCTCAAAACCCAATAGCGTAATCAACGGATTAACTGCATTCCGCAAAGCATGAATGTAAATTACTCGATCGTCCGGCTTCCCGGCGAGCCCGTGCTGTTCGGATGTAATCTTGACGCAGCACCTCCAAAAATTGTCCGCGCATCAATCTTTGCAAACCCGCAAAACCAGTAAGGCTCAAAGCGACAGTTGGCAAAATCAAGTGCCAGCCGTAATTGAGGATTTGACCCCACATTCGGTAAGTCTGCGCGATCGATACAAGTCATTCCTCCGATGCGAAACAGAGGCGAAGTATTCTGAGCAAAAAATAGCAGCAGCAACGCTGCGATCGAGCTGGGAAATCCTTGTCCGGTGTAGCTGACTACTTGTAGAACTCCATCGCCGCAATTATATCAAGTCTGCACGGAAAATTCCTCTGGATCGATATCCCAATTTACCCACGCAATTGCCTCCCTAGCAGATGTCAGGTTAGGCGGCACTCTCAAAGCGTGAATGAATCCCGTACTTGGACAAGTCATTTTTAACAAATAAATCGGCTCGAAATCATCGGCTTCATCTATTTGTAATAGTGCATATTCCTGCCAACTATCTAGTTGTTTTGCGTCCAATTCTTGACAAATGCGATCGTAACCAATCCCTTGAATTAACACTCGCCTCAGCTCGGAATTCTCTTCTGTTAAAAGCCATTGGGATTGCCATTGATTTGGGTGAAATTGACCGTATTTTTCAGGCAATCTGACGCCGTGATAATAGTAAAAATTCCATCCGTCGGCAAACTCAATCGTAGGTTCTCCTTCTGCGTGCAAGCGGTTTTGACTGTCAAAGCGCAGGTGGCGGGGGCGATCGCATACATAACAAATCTTTTCAAAGGGAAATATCCAACCGCAATGCTCGAAAAGCAGCTTTTGGCAGCGATGTATTTCTTGTGCCTTTTGGGAGATATTGATGCCTGATGAAGAGATATAAAGTTCAGTCAAATAGATTTCTTTAAATAAAGTCGTGGGGGTTTCAGCGTATCTCAGGTCGAACGAATGAGCGGAAAAAACATTCCTCTTCGTTTGTTCCGATCGCTCATATTCGTCAACCAATTCCTTCATTAGCGAACTCAGTGTGCGGTCTGGTTCGGAGTCGAACCTCATGCGCTCGAACTCATACTGCCACACTGCCGGACTTGCAAATTCTCTCACAATCGATGGGGACATCCCTTGCCAGTATAGCTTTTTCCCCAATCTCTTCCTGTGCCATTTGTCTGAGCAGTTTTGTGAATGGTCGTGTTTCGGCAAGTTAAAGATTTGGAGATAAGCGTCGCGGGGACTGCTGCAAACAATAACTTCGGGTTCTTCTAAGCCAATAGCGGCATAGGCAACTTTGACTGCTTCTGTGGCTTTTTGAGCATCAATTGGCCTAGTCGAGAGAGTAAGACGTTTCTGTGCGAGTTCGCCTAACACGCACAGAGCGGTAATTGGATTGCCGTAGAGAGTCAGTTCTGTCAGATGGGTGAGCGATCGCAAGGCGCTGATATCGGTAATTTGATTGTGGCCGAGAGACAGTGTGGTCAGATGGGTGAGCGATCGCAAGGCGCTGACATCGCTAATTTGATTGTGGTCGAGATGCACTGTTGTCAGATTGGTGAGAGATAGCAACGCGCTGATATCGGTAATTTGATTGTCCTCCAGATACAGTGTTGTCAGATTGGTGAGCGAGCCTAGGGAGCTGATGTCGGTAATTTGATTGTAGTAGAGATACAGTGTTGTCAGATTGGTGAGCGAGTCCAGGAATCTGATGTCGGTAATTTGATTGTGGTAGAGATACAGTGTTGTTAGATTGGTGAGCGAGCCCAGGAATCTGATGTCGGTAATTTGATTGAGCCTGAGATCGAGTGTTGTCAGATTGGTGAGCGAGCCGGGGAAACTGATGTCGGTAATTTGATTTTTTTCGAGATACAGTGTGGTCAGATTGGTGAGCGATCGGAAGGCGCTGAAGTCGGTAATTTGATTGTAGCTGAGATTCAGTGTTGTCAGATTGGTGAGCGAGCCGAGGAAGCTGATATTGGTAATTCGATTGCTTCTGAGATTTAGTTCTCTCAGATTGGTGAGCGAGCCGAGGAAGCTGATGTCGCTAATTCGATTGTCGCTGAGATTTAGTTCTCTCAGATTGGTGAGCGAGCCGAGAGAGCTGATGTCGGTAATTTGATTGTTGTTAAGATGCAGTGTTGTCAGATTGGTGAGCGAGCCGAGGAAACTGATGTCGGTAATTTGATTTTTGTTGAGATGCAGTGTTGTCAGATTGGTGAGCGAGCCGAGGAAACTGATGTCGGTAATTCGATTGTTGTTGAGATGCAGTGTTGTCAGATTGGTGAGCGAGCCGAGGAATCTGAAGTCGGTAATTCGATTGTTGTTAAGATGCAGTGTTGTCAGATTGGTGAGCGAGCCGAGGGAGCTGATGTCGGTAATTAGAGTGTCGCTGAGATCCAGTCTTGTCATGCTTGAAAGTATCTGCTCTGCTGCTTCAGCGTCATCCGTGCCAGCCTTTTTTAACAACACTTTAACTGTGTGCCTTGCCTCTTCTGAAAAACTGTCAATATGCCTGTACCCGTCGGCAAAGCGACTAAAACTCATTAGACATCTCCTAACAAGCCTGTTAAAGGCAGGCAGGATGCCTACCCCACAAGAATTATGGGAGATGTCTATTGGCTCGTTTGCTTGTTTTTCTAACATAAAACACTCCGAGATGGGTCAGGGGGCAGGGGGTAGGGGGTATGGATAATGAGAATACTGTTGACTGTTGACTATTACAAATCGCCCTTGCGTACCTTCTGTTACTGAATTAAGTCTTCTATTTCAAATCTTCCAGCTTAATCCGAGGATCGACAGCTTTCAGCAGCAAATCCGCCCACAAATTCCCCACAATCAACATGGTCGCACCCATCATCAAACTTGCCATTACTAAATACAAATCTTGATTGTTCACCGCCTCCAAAGTAAGCTTTCCCAAACCAGGCCAATTAAAGAAAAATTCCGCAATAAACGCACCGCTCAACAAACTAGCAAACTCAAAACCCAATAGCGTAATCAACGGATTAACAGCATTCCGCAAAGCGTGAACGTAAATTACTCGATCGTCCGGCAAACCTTTCGCCCGTGCTGTTCGGATGTAATCTTGACGCAGCACGTCCAACAATTGTCCGCGCATCAATCTTTGCAAACCAGCAAAACCAGTAAGGCTAAGGGCGACAGTTGGCAAAATTAAGTGCCAGCCGTAATCGAGGATTTGACCCCACCAAGGTAAGTCTGCGTGGTCAATGCTTGTCATTCCTCCGACGGGGAAAAGAGGCGAAGTATTTTGAGCAAAAAATAGCAGCAGCAAGGCTGTGATAAAGCTCGGAAATCCTTGTCCCGTGTAGCTGACTACTTGCAGAACTCGATCGACTGTGCGGTTTTGATTGACGGCGGCGACTATTCCCAAGGGAATCGCGATCGCCCAAGTTACAATCAAAGATGCGATCGCCATTAATAACGTCGCCGGTACTCGTTCCCACAGCAGCGAAGCTACGGATCGCTGATACACAAAACTCGTGCCAAAATTCCCCCGCGTCACAATTTGTTGCAGCCACAGCCAATACTGCACAATAGCTGGTTTATCTAAGCCGAACTGCTGTTCGAGTTGCTTGAGTGTCTCCGGCGAAATCTTCGGATTTTGGCTCAATGTATCCAAGTAATTTCCCGGTGCTAGCTCAATAATTGCAAAACAAAGAGCCGATGCCAAAAAGAGGGTTAAAAGTGCCTGCAAAAGTCGCTTTAAAACATAAGTAAATGTTTCGCCACCAAACAGAGAATTCAACTTTCGCCAATTTCGATTCAATTTAATAGAAGTCATAGGATTTTAGATTTTAGATTTTAGATTTTAGATTTGAAGAATTGTGAATGATATTGATTCCGGTTGCATCGGCATGATTTAACCACAGAGAACGCAGAGAACGCAGAGAAAGAGAAGAGAGAGATGAATAATTCCGATGCAAAGGTCAAGGATATTATTTGTCAGCAGTCAACTGTCAACTGTCAACTGTCAGCAGTCAACTGTCAACTGCCAACAGTTAACTAACTAATATTCAACTAGCGTGACGATCGGCACATCCGGCAATTTCTGCCTGCCGCCCAAAGCCTGCAATTCAATGATAAAAGCAAAACCGACAAGCTCGCAGCCAGCTTGTTCCAACAATTTAGCCGTGGCCGCCGCTGTTCCGCCAGTGGCGATTAAATCGTCCACAATCAGCACCCGGCTGCCGGATGTCATCGCATCTCGGTGCATCTCCAGTCGATCGACACCATACTCCAACTCGTACTCAGCAAAATGAACCGCACCGGGCAGTTTCCCTGGTTTGCGGACAGGAATAAAGCCTATTCCAATTTTATAAGCCAAAGGCGCGCCAAAGATGAAGCCCCGCGATTCCATGCCCACCACATAGTCAACAGACATTGCAGAGCATTTTTCGGCTAAGCTGTCAATGGTGTAGCTGAGCCCTTGCGGGTCGCGCAGCAAAGTTGTAATGTCTCGAAACAGAATTCCCGGCTTGGGGAAATCAGGAATGTCGCGAATCAAAGATTTGAGATCCATAAGCTTGCAGATCGGCGTTGAGGGTAACGAGGCATCAAAAATGGTACAATAATAACGTCAAAAAATAAAAATTAAAGAATAAAAATTAAAACTAAGAGCTTCTTTAATTTTTATTCTTTAATTGCTTAATCCTTTACGTACTATGTAAACAAATGTCATAATTCCCTAACAACAGGGTTGAATATCAACATTTGTCACCCTATGATCGAAAGTCAAAAATCTAATATCTAAAATCCAATGATTAAGTTGGCAGCACGAGTGGGTGAGGTTTCTCCTTCCATAACCTTGGCGATCGCCGCTAAGGCTAAAGCCATGAAGGCCGAAGGGATTGATGTCTGTAGTTTGAGTACGGGAGAACCCGACTTTGATACCCCCGAACACATTAAAGCAGCGGCAAAACAAGCTTTAGACGCGGGCAAGACTAAGTACGGCCCTGTGGCTGGGGAACCGCAGTTAAAAGCTGCGATCGCGCGCAAACTCCAATCCGACAACAATCTCAACTATCAACCAGAAAATATCATTGTCACCAACGGCGGCAAGCATTCCCTCTACAATCTGATGATGGCTCTGATCGAGCCTGGAGAGGAAGTAATTATTCCGGCTCCCTACTGGCTAAGCTACCCTGAAATGGTGAAACTCGCTAGCGGCAAGCCAGTAATTGTACGGACTGATGCTTCTACAGGATATAAAATTACACCGGAACAACTGAGTCGAGCGATTACTCCCAAAACCAAGTTATTTGTACTGAATTCGCCTTCTAACCCGACGGGAATGGTGTATACTACGGCGGAAATCAAAGCGTTGGCTGAGGTGATAGTCGATCGAGATATTTTAGTCGTTGCTGACGAGATTTACGAAAAAATTATATATGACGACGCCCAACACGTCAGCATCGGTTCCCTAGGCCAAGAAATCTTCGATCGCACCCTGATCAGCAGCGGTTTCGCTAAAGCTTACTCGATGACAGGCTGGCGAGTCGGTTATTTGGCCGGGCCGAGCGAATTAATTAAAGCCACCAGCACCATTCAAGGTCACAGTACATCAAATGTGTGTACTTTTGCACAGTACGGCGCGATCGCAGCTTTGGAAAGCAGTCAAGAGTCTGTCGAAACAATGCGTCTAGCTTTTGCCGAAAGGCGTCAGGTAATATTTGAATTACTCGATGCTGTCCCTGGAATTAGCTGTATTAAACCAGACGGTGCTTTCTATATGTTTGTCAACATCAGCAAGACTGGAATGAATTCTTTGGAATTTTGCGACGCTTTCTTAGAACAGCAGCAAGTAGCAGTTATTCCGGGGATTGCGTTCGGTGCAGACGACCATATTCGCTTGTCTTACGCCACCGATTTAGGCACAATTAAAAAAGCCGTAGAAAGGCTCGATAAATTTGTCCGCAGCATCTAAAAATTAGTTAGTAGTCAGTGGTTATTTGTTATTTGTTATCGGTAGCAGCTTAATGCTGACTGCTGACTGCTGACTAATGACTAATGACCAATGACTAATCACTAAAGCTGTTTAGTCATGATTTCCTTGAGCAAATCCAGCCCCTTCTTAACTCGCCGAGAAACTGTCACCGCACTGATACCCAAGCGTTCAGCCGTTTCTTTCTGCGTCAAATCGTAGAGAAAAACAAACTCCAATATCTCGCGAGTCCGTTGTTCCAACATAGCCAAAGCTTGCTGTACGCGAATTTGATCCTCTTGCGCCAACTGAAAACTCCGATATTTGCTATCGGGCACCAATTCTCCCAGACAAGTAGCCCCCTCATCTTCATCTTGCATCGGCGCGTCCAAACTCAGAGGCGATCTGTTGAGATGGGCCAACTTAATTTCTTGCCATTCTTGTACAGAAACCTCCAGGACTGCTGCTACTTCAGCATCCGTAGGTTTGCGGTTTAACTGCACCTGCAACTCCTTGATCGCTGCTACTGATTTGCGTTCCAGGGACTGCCAGTGGCGGGGAAATCGCACAGAAGGGCTTTTGTCCCGCAAATAGTGTTGAATTTCGCCCCGTATGTAGGGAATTGCAAAGGAACTAAAAGCGTGCCCCTTCGCGAGATCAAACCGCTCGATCGCCCGGATCAACCCAATACATCCGACTTGCAGCAAATCGTCGTAGCTTTCACCGCACTGGTTGATCCAGTGGTAAACTTCTTTTCTGACCAGTCCAATATTCAGTTTAACTAACTGATTGCGGATTTCATTAGAGCCAGAAAGTTGGTACTCGCGCAACAATTGCAAATTTTCGCTTTTTAGCTCGTTCGGCAGTGTGGTAGACATGGTGGCATAAGGGTGGGTAGAGCAGAGGACTGAAGTTGCTTTAGATCTAGTTTCCAATCTAGTCTAAAAAAATTCACTTTTATGTAGTGTAATCGTAGCACTTAATATGTGTGATAGCGGACACACCAGTTAAGTTTTCGGAACGTGAACGGATTTAGCGGGATTATCCGAAGGTTTTCGGCATAAGGCAGACTTTTACGAGGTAGAAGGCCTTCGACCAAATCTCCTATTTAATCAGGTTTTTTTTAAAAATACATTATAAGCTGAAAGCGCTGTGAAGACAATACTTTAATTAATAAAAAATCCCAACTTCATAACTTGCGAATTACCACAATTAAATCATAAATTTAGTCATTAGTCAACAGTCCTAAGTTAGGTTGCTCAAGACTGTTGGCTAATGAAGAGCGAGCAGTACCTTTAGGGTAAAAAACTACTCAAGTTCGATCGATCATGAAAGCCAATTTTATGACACAGAAGGCTCAATCCGAGCGTAAAACAAACCCCGAATTTTCACGTCCAGAGCCGGTCTAGCTCCCAAATCAGTATCAGAAGGCTGCGTGCTCTCAAAAATCCCGCCAACTTCGCCAGTGGCGCTGTTAACTTTAGCAACTTGGAGAGAAATTCTGCCCGCCTTGGTGCGAGTGTCAGCCAGCTTAACATTAGACCGTTGCAGTTTGGAATTGTCAGTAGCCGGAAGCGCTACAGCATTGTCGTAGCCAGTCGATACCCCGCGACCTTTAGGGTCTAAAAAGCCTGCGCTGCGGTAAGAAGGAACGTTAAACTCCCCTCTCAAATCGGTGGAAGTATTGATAGCAACTACTCCGGGTTCGGAACTAGCTACCAGTTCTTTAATGGTAAACAAGAAAGGTACTTGCTCTCCGCCCGGTAATTGAATCGTAATAGCTTGAAAATCCAAGCCGTCTTCTTCTGTGAAAGTCAGAGTTCCGTCATTACCGACCTTAAGCGTACCTTGAACTTGGTCAATGCTCGACGTGAACCGTGTCAGCAATTTACCAGGCACAAATTCCGCTTCTTGGCGTTTGTTTGCTGGTTCTTCCTTCACAAAATAAGTTGTGGGCTGCAAACACAAACCAGTCAGTTTATAGGTGGCGCCCGCTTCGATGGGGATCGATCCCCGAGAAGTTTCTGCCAAGCTAGGGCAATTATTAGCCAAGCCAGTACCTCTAATCTCGTCGTAGGTGAGCAACTCGGTAGTCGCCACCGTCGTGTCAGAAGCAGAAGAACAAGCAACCAGCGCACTCATGCAAAATGCTAAAAGTGCAACAATTAAAGCACGATATTTCATTGCAAACCTCAATATCCAACATCGGATTATATTAAGAAAAAGCCCTACTTCGAGCAAAATATAATTGCCCGCCGGCAGGCTAGGCCAGCGCTTAGGGCAGCATTTAGATCCAGATCGCTCGCTTCACCGACACCGGCATTGACTCAGAAAATCAAGCTAGTGCGCCGTGAAAATAAGCATGAACTTATGATTTCTCAATCATGTTCCGATCGCAGCCCAATACACATGGTACGACGGGTTGTGCTCTTTTCCTGACTTGGACTGCAAATTAATATTGCTTAAGTCAACCTACTTAAGTTACTTTGCTTATGACCCCGAATGGCGATCGCGACTAGCTCGATTAGTCGGTTGACCAAAAGGCTGGGGACAAAGGCCTTGTAGATTTCAAAGGAAGCAGCGGTATGGACAACGGCAAAGATTTAGAGTCAGAAAAGTTGCAGTCTCAAATGCAATCGCTGACAGAGGCGATTCGGACTTTAGCCGAAAGTTGTCAGGGAGACAGTCTGCTGCTTTTGGCCCTGCTGCGGAGGCTGGAAGCTTCGCACCGGGAAATTCGGGACGGTTTGTTTCAAGCGTCTTTTCCCGACAACCGCCAAGCACTTTACAAACTGCTCAGGAATATTGAAGCCAATGGCGGCTGGCCTTACATCCACCGCATGAAACTTCGATCGCTCTTGGGGTACACCCAACAATTATCTCCTCTAGAAGATTCTCCAGCCGAGTCGCCAGAAGACTCGGCCGAAACTCCCCAGGACGTTAAATAGTTTTGAGTGATGAGTTTAGTGAGTTTTACATTAACTCATCACTCATCACTGAGCTGCGCGATCGCGCCTAGAACCCGAAAGGTGTAGGAGGTAAGGGTAGCGGGTTCGGCACGGTCGGGAATATCGGCTTCTGCCCGGGCATTGGCAATAGTCCGGGAGCCGGCGTGGGGGCGATCGAACTAATTGACAGCAGGGGCGAATCAGCATCAGGCACGCTAACTGTCGGCGGAATCGGAATCCTCGGAGTCGGCGTCGGAGGGGAAGTTGGAGTAGGAGGCGAAGTTGGAGTAGGAGGCGAAGTTGGAGTAGGAGGCGAAGTTGGAGTAGGAGGCGGAGTTGGAGTAGGAGGCGGAGTTGGAGTAGGAGGCGGAGTTGGAGTTGGAGGCGGAGTTGGAGTTGGAGGCGGAGTTGGAGTTGGAGGCGGAGTTGGAGTTGGAGGAAGAGTTGGAATTGAATCTGTAGTTGAACTTGACTCTGTAGTTGCAGTTGAACTTGACTCTGTAGTTGCAGTTGCAGGTTGAGTTGGATCTGTATTTGTGCTTGTAACTGTAGTTGTAGTTGTAGTGGTAATGGTGGTTGGCCTGGTAGTAACCGTCCCAGTCACAGCGATAAAATCATTCGCCTCGATCAGCGCCGCCGGAGTGTCGATCAAAATTGCTAAAAGCTTGCCGTCGAGCGTCGTAATTACTGTATCCCTGACATTGGCACCGTTACCTTGCCGAACTTGCAGTTGAGCGAAAGATAAATTGCTCGGCAGTCCAAAGAAATCCTCTGTGTCATTGTAATCAGTAATTAAAGCCAGACTGCCAGGCCCGGCTCCCAATCCAAAAACATCGCTGCCGCTGCCACCAGTCAGAGTATCCGAACCCTCACCTCCGATCAAAGAATCATTACCCTCTGCTCCAAATAAATTGTCATTGCCGAAACTGCCCAAAATGGTATCGTCGCCGATACCTCCTGCCAAGGAGTCATCGCCTAAACCGCCGTCGATACCATCATTACCTTTGCCGCCAAACAAGAAGTCATTACCTTCATCTCCCAGTACCGAGTCGTCGGCTTCATCGCCGCGAAGGGTATCGGAACCGGTGCCGCCAAAAACTGTATCGTCAGCCTTGCCACCGAATATCTGGTCATTACCAGCATCTCCGAAGAGCGAATCGTTGGCGGCATTGCCGTACAAAGTGTCGTCACCGTCGCTGGCACTTAAGTAATCGTTGCCCTCACCGCCCAACAGTTGATCCCTGCCGCTACCGCCGTTGAGAGAATCGTTCCCAAAATTCCCGTAGAGAAAGTCATCATCAGCATTCCCGAACACGGAATCGTCGCCGTCATCCCCTGTGAGCGTGTCGTTGCCAGTACCGCCGGCAATCACATCAAAGCCTCCGTTGCCAAAAACTAAGTCGTCCCCAGCGTCTCCCACCACGCTGTCTATCCCGTCGTTGCCTTCGAGGAGGTCGTTGCCCAAACCGCCGCGAATCGAGTCGTCGCCGTTCCCGCCGGAAGCAAAATCGCGACCTTGGTTGCCAATGAGTTCGTCATTTCCTTCAGCGCCAAGCAACGAATCTGCTCCGTCAGCTCCAAGAAGCTGGTCGTTGCCGCCGTCACCCTCTAGGGTGTCATCTCCTCCCGCACCCAGGGGCGTGTCATCGCCATCTAAGCCGCGAATTCGATCGCCCAGCGGAGTTCCTAGAATAAAGTCGTTGCTGTCTGTGCCGATCAGGTTTGCCATACGGGATACACCGGTCCTCAATAAAATAAATTGTTTGAAATTATGTTAATCGCCTTCGTGACAAGGGATTGCTGCTTGCCTAGGTTAGCATAATTGAGATTTTGGCAATCTGGCGCAGGGGCGCTGGAAGTTTTGCTCGTGTCTGCAGTTGCGATCGGGGCTGGTATAATGCCCGATCGGCAATCTAATTTAGTTATTCTGGATTTTTTCAAATAGAAATTAGCCGATCGCACTCAAGAAAGTCAAACTCGACAAACGAAATGAGGAAGAAGGAAAAATGAATAACCTTTTTCCTTCTTCCTCCGCCTCAAAGTTTTACTTCAGATACCACTTAAAAAAAATGCAACTGTAGGCCAGTGTTCCAAATCATTAGGTCATCTGTCCTTCCCAATTCTTCAATCTAAAATCTAAAATCTAAAATCTAAAATCTAAAATCTAAAATGATGAATAATGTCTTCTACTTTTATTCGTTAATAGGTAACACTATCTCAAATTCACTTCCTCCGCCCAAGGTAGAATTCACATTAATTGTTCCGCCGTGGGTTTCGACTACAATCTGGCGGGCGATCGCCAATCCTAACCCTGTGCCTTTTCCTACTGCCTTCGTTGTGAACAAATGGTCAAAAATCCGCTGCTTCACGCCTTCTGTCATGCCCGCACCGTTATCGGCAATCTGAATTTTGATGTGTCGATCGCCCGACAGACTGGTACGAACTGTGATACAGTGTGGATTTGCTTTAAGAGCCTCGAAACTGCGTCCTTGGTTTGATTCTTCTAGGGCATCGATCGCGTTAGCAAGCAGGTTCATAAAGACTTGGTTCAGTTGACCGGGAAAGCATTCGATTGGGGGGAGATTGCCGTAGTCTGTGACGACTTCGATCGCAGGATGGTGTTCGTTGGCTTTGAGCCGATGTTTCAAGATCAAGATGGTGCTGTCAATGCCCTCATGGATATTAAAGGGAACTTTGTAGTCTTTATCGGCCCTGGAGAAGGTGCGGAGGCTGGTGCTAATGCCGCGAATGCGATCGCACCCCACTTTCATCGACAACAGCATTTTTGGCAAATCTTCTAAGGCATACTCTAAATCAATATCCTCAGCATCTTCTTCAATTTCTTCGCCTGGATTTGGCAGTTTTTCTTGATATAATTTTAAGTGACCAATCAGATCTTTGATCGTGATAGTTGCTTCCTCAATATTGCCGCTAATAAAGCCGACAGGATTATTGATTTCGTGGGCTATTCCTGTGACGAGATTGCCCAATGCGGACATTTTTTCGCTTTGCACGATCTGTAACTGTGCTTGCTGCAAATCAAGGAGCGATCGCTCTAATTCTTGTGCATAAGCTTGAGATTGCTGGTACAATCGAGCATTTTCTATAGAGATAGCCGCTTGGGCGCACAAAAGTTGGATGACATCAGTGCGATCTTCTGTAAACGCACCAATTGTAAAGTTATTTTCTAGGTAGAGCAACCCGATTAATTTACCCTGATTTAAAATTGGCGCGCACAGCACACTTTTGGGCTTTTCCTGCATCAAATACGGATCGGCAATAAAATCGTTTTGTACTGCTGCATTATCCAAAACGACAGTTTTCCAAGTCCGCTTAACATAGTTGACCACAGCAGAGGGAAACTCGTCGCTGGCTGACAGCGGTACAGATATTGAGATGACATCTTGATTGAAGGAGGCTACAGCTTCGATGGCGAGATTCCCATCCTTCATCAACAGCAGAACTGCTTTTTTTGCCCCGGCATTTTCCATCACCACAGACATCAGTCCAGCCAGCAATTTTTCTAATTTAATTTCACTTGAGAGAGTTTGGGAGGCTTTGAGAATAGCCGCGAAATCGAGGGTTTCGTAAATATTGTTGCTGCTCGATAGAATTGTTTGGAATCTTGGAGGTAAAATTGACGATTTATTGATTGGGTGGAGGCGGGTTTCGCAGATTACACAACGATTTTCTCTTGCCTGCAATATGGGAGCAAGAAGTTGGGGATAGCGTTTTTCTAAGTCATCGATTTTGACTTTCGCACCCCAGCGAGCATAACAGTAGTAGGCTTCTTGCATATAAGCTTGCGCCACTTTTTCTTTGCCCCAGTCGAGGTAGAATTTAGCTGCTAGTTCGTTAGCGAGAGCTTCTTCTTGGATGTATTCGTTTTCTTGCGCTCCAGAAATGGCCCGATCGTACATTTCAATAGCTTCTGCCCTCTCTCTGGCAACTCGGTATCTCTCTGCTTCTACTAACTGCCACTTATGCAAATAATTCATGGGGGCGTGTTCTGCCCAATGCTGCAACGAATTTTGATTTTGCTGAACTCGTTGCCGCTGCGTTTCTAACTGAGTCTCGGACTCAGGAGTGGCAAGGGCTATGAGTGAGTCATAGAAATATAAACCAGCTTCGGAAGCAGTTCCTACGCTTCCCGCTATATACTGTCTTGCTCGATCGATATCTGCTGCGGCCCCAGCAATCTCTCCCAGCAGGAATCTCAACGTTGCCCTGTACAGATAGAAGATGCAGAGTCGGTAAAAATCGTTAGAGGCAAAGGACTGAGAAACCAGCTTCTCCTCATAACCTTTCTGTTCAAAGGAAATCTCCAAGTTGTTTGGATTACCCAATAAAAACAGCGTTGCTTCCCAAAAAACCGAACAATAATTTGCCGTCGTTAGTTGGTTGAGGTCGAGTAATTGGTGACGGTATGCCCGAATTTGGGGTTCAAGTTCTGCCAAAGGTTGACCGCACCAGTAGGCATTTATACAAAATGCCTGCCCACCATACCCGACAAACTCTAGATTGCCTGTTTCTAATCCGGCTTGATAGCCTGCCTGAATAATGGGGATGGTATCCCGCAAATGCGATTTGCGATGGTACAAACAGAGTCCGATGACAGAAAAAGTTTCAGAACGAATATTTTTGGCATCCGCAACCCTCGCAAGACGATAAGCTAATCGGCCAAACCGATCGGCTACCGTCACATCTTGTAGAAAGTGGTTGAGAAAAATGCCATAACAACTATAGCTATAAGCTGAACTACGACTGTTGCCATATTGGATAGATAAATTTACCTGTAAGGCAGTCACCAGTGCAAACAAAGACGAACCGACCAGATAACAAGCTGACACCATACTTGCCGCCACTTGCATCGTGGCCAGCTTTTCGGGGTTTACCATCGCTGGCAGATCGAATAACTCTTCAATCGGTCGATCGCCGATCGAGCTATTAATTTCCTGCACTGCTTGCTGAATATCTTCTGATGTAGGGCTATCGGGCAATTCAACTCCTAATTCTTTGAGAATCAACAAACCGATAGCAATTGCTTCTAAAAACTTGTTTTGTGACGATAATGCCTGAATCTTGACGATGTAAACGCTCACTCGCTCTAGGGGAGTTTTGGCATGATGAATCACAGTGTCAATCCACCGATCCATCTGGTCAAATTCGCCGCAGAGTGAAGCCACTTCTGCTGCAATGTCGTGCAAGTTCAAGGTCATCTCGTACTGTCGTTGCCAAGCACTCTCTCCAAGCAAATTTAGCCCGATCGCAGCATACTCGCGAGCAGCTTGATAAGCAGTAGCGCCTCTGGCTTTGCGGCACGCCGTGAGGTTGAGTTGGGCGAGTTCGTCGCGTTCTGTTTGGTCTTCAATCAGCGCAATACCATAATTCAACTGATTGACGACTGAAAAAATTTGCTCTTCTATAGCTGCAGGTGAAATTTGCTGTATCAGCAATTGTCCGATCTGATAGTGAGCGCGCGATCGCTCTTGTTCGGGAATTAAAGAATAGGCAGCTTGCTGAACGCGATCGTGCAAAAACTTGTAATTCACCACCTCCGAATTTTCGGTTTCCTCCCGTCTTTCTCGCCCCATATAAAACTTATAGATTTCACTTTCAGGCAGGATTAACCCCTCTTGCAAAGCCTTCCACAAATCCGCCGCCGTTTCCGTTTCCAATTGCTCGGAAACAACTGCCAAAGTCCCCAAATCAAAGTGATTCCCAACACAAGCAGCCAACTTCAACACATTCTGAGTCGCGGGCGGCAATTTTTGCAACTGCAACGCCATAAACTCCACCACATCATCCGTCAGCGCTGCCTCCCGAACTCGAACAATATCGCACTGCCAGTAACCAGCAACCCGGTCAAACTCAATCAGCCCATCCTGATGCAGTGCTTTGAGAAACTGCGTTGCAAAAAAGGGATTTCCTTGGGTTTTTTGTGCAACCAAATCAGCCAAAGGTCTTGCCCAAGATCGATCGCAATTTAGCGTATTGGCAACCAAATGATTTAGACTTTCTGAGCTCAACGGTTCCAGCGTCAGAGTATTCACCGCGGCCCCAGCTTTTACCATTGCATCCAGTGTCAGCATCAACGGATGTGCTGCAAACACTTCATTATCTCGGTAGGCACCAATTACTAATAAATAGCCGGTTGCTGACTCGGCAAGCAGCAGTTGCATTAACCGCAGCGAGGCGGAATCAGCCCACTGCAAGTCATCCAAAAACATCACCAGGGGATGTTCTGGCTTTGTGAACACCTTAATAAAGTTTTGAAAAAGCAAATTAAACCGATTTTGTGCCGCAGTTCCTGATAATTCCAGTGCGGGTGGTTGTTTCCCAATAATTCTTTCGAGTTCGGGAATTACTTCAATAATGACTTGACCGTTATCGCCCAATGCTTGGAATATTTGAGTTTGCCAATTTTCCAACCTTTCGTCACTTTCGCTCAGCAATTGTCCGATTAAATCTCGAAATGCTTGGACAAAAGCTGAGAAGGGAATGTTGCGGTTAAATTGGTCGAATTTGCCTTTGATGAAATAGCCGCGCTGGCGGGCAATTGGTTTGTGAACTTCATTAACAATTGCAGTTTTCCCAATCCCAGAAAAACCCGCGACTAACATTAACTCACAGCCTCCACGCTGTTCTGATGCCTGCTGGGAAAAACCTGATACTCGATCGAATGCTGCCAGTAATTCGGCAACTTCGGTTTCGCGACCGTAGAGTTTTTCGGGTATGAGGAAGCGATCGCCCACATCCCTCTGCGCGATCGTAAAACTCTCTATCCTACCGTTTTCTTCAAGTTGCTGCAAACAAAATTCTAAATCAAATTTCAGTCCCAAGGCACTCTGATAGCGGTCTTCGGCATTCTTTGCCATTAATTTGCTGACAATCTCCGAGAGTACGGGCGGGATTTCGGGATTGATTTCATGCAGTGATGGCGGTTGCTTGGCAATATGACAGTGTACCAATTCCATCGCATCGTTAGATTGAAACGGCAATTGTCCCGCCAGCAATTCGTAAAAAGTCACCCCCAAAGAGTAAAAGTCTGTCCGGTAGTCAATCCCCCGATTCATCCTTCCCGTTTGTTCGGGAGACAAATAGCCGAGTGTTCCTTCCAGCACGTTAGGATTCATCAGGGTTTGAGTTTCCCTGGGCAGCAAGGATGCAATACTAAAGTCAATGAGTTTGACGTGTTTTGTATGCGGATTAATTAAAATATTAGCTGGTTTAATGTCTTTGTGAATTATCCGGTGGCGGTAGAGTATATCTAATGTATCGCTCAGGTCGATCGCCATTTGCAAAAACTCGCTCAGAGTCGGCGCAGTTTCCCCTGGTTCCATCCATTTATTCAGAGGAATTCCCCCAAAGTCTTCCATTACCAGCGCATAGCTGTTTTGGTAGAGTTCCAAACTGTAGGTTTCGATGATTCCGGGCAAGTGGAGGTTTTTGGCGATCGTGTACTGATTGCGAAATTGCACCAGTTCGCTGAAGCTGGGATACTGGTTCCGCAAGACTTTGATGGCGACCGGTTTTTGGTCGCCAGTGCGGAAAGCTCGATAAACCCGGGTGCGAGTTCCTGAGTAAATGCGATCGAGAATTTGATAACCTGTCAATGAAAAATTTATGGTTGCCATACTTTGATTGTTCCCGTCATCCACGGGCTATTTCCACATTAACAGAAGCCAATACAGTTTCCCCGTCCAGTAATTATTAAATTAATATGACATTGACTATCATTATTTGTGATGGGGATCACTGAAATCAAGCACTTTTTAAAATGAGTCATATTTTTATTAAAAATTAAATAGCCTCATCCATATTGGAATAGTGAATAATAAACTAACGCAGCCGAGGCCGATCGCAGTTACGGCTAATTCGCGATCGAGATTGAAAGCTTCTGCCAGCAATGTAGTACCAAAAGCAGGAGGCATCGCCATTTGCAGCACTAGCAAAAGTCGCGGCGCGCCCGCGATCCCCAAAACTGTTAATCCCGTGCCAATTACCAAGGGAATAAACAACATTTTAATCACGAGACAAGCCACAACTTGTTTGAGGTTGTGCAAGGAATTCAACTTGCTCAACTGCATCCCGATCGTAATTAAAGCTAAAGTAATGACAGTCCAAGCGCCTGTTGTTAACAATTCTTCGATAGGTGCCGACAGCGACAAGCTGCGCGAGACAAATCCTACACCAAAAGCCCACAGTGCCGGATTCTGAAAGATTGCCCGCAGGGGACTCAACCAACTCTGACGGCGATCGCTTTTACCGCAGTGAGAAGCAATAGCAACTCCGAGTATATTGATTCCCATGGTAGTGCCTAGCAAGTCGTAAAACAACGCCCAGGCAAAGTGTTCCGCGCCTAATAAGGACAAGCTGACGGGAATGCCTAAAAAACCCGTATTACCAACCATCGTTGCCAATAAAAAGCTGCCTTGAGTGGGCAAACTCCAAGCGGTGTTGTGTTCCGGGCTATTTTTGGCGATCGGATTAAGACTCTTAAAACGTTCCTCGCCGACACCGAAATTTATCAAAATCCAAGCGAGTCCTCCACCTGCTAGAATTGCCGCCCAAGCTGTCAGTGGCGCCATCAAAATAGCGCCGGACAAATTGGCGCGGCGGATAAAAGCAACAATGCTCAATGGCGTGCCAAAGAAGAAAAGAAACTTGGCTAAATATGTAGAATAGCTTCTTGGTAGCAGGCGGCCGAGAAAAAATCCGAACGCCACCCATCCGATCAGATTTAGATAAAGTTTGAGCAGCGGATTTTCTAAATAAAGCATGATTGACTAAATATTTACTAAATATTTACGCAGATCCACTACTTTTGCCAAAAAAGCCCACATTTACCCTACCGCCGCAGTTTTCCCTTGCAGCGCAGCGCTAAATATTAATGCTTATTCAGCCTCGCAGATAATTTTCCACAGAGGCCTTGACATCCACAGAAGCGCGTGTAATCATAAAGTTGAGGAATAAATCAACATAGGTGACAACTATGGCACGGCAAGCAAAACAATCGTCTCAAGTCAAAAGTTCCAGCAGCCAAGCAGCCTCGAATACTCGCACCAAATTTACCCTCTACAATTTTGCCGGAAACGCAAAGGCATTCTATCTAGTCGATCGCATTAATTTAGAAAGAACACCAGGCGATATCCCAGAAAAATCCGTCGCTCACAGCATCATCATCATCGACCGTTCCGGCTCAATGTATTATGACTTAGAACCGCTGAAAGAAACCCTCATCAAGCTTTTGACCTTAGACAAATACAACAATTACCAGCTAATTGTCAGCCTGATTTCCTATGCTGACAAGGGGGACGTAATTTGTCACTTCCAGCGAATTCCCATTCAAGAAGTGCTGAAGTTTGACTCTCAATACATCAAAGAAATTCAAAAAATCCACACGGCGGGCTGTACCTGCATATCGCAGTCGATGCAACTCGCTAAATCTCTGGTTCAAGCCGGAGAAATGACAGCGATCAATTTGCACACAGACGGCTATGCAAATGACCCCAGTGCCAATTCTGAAGCTGCAAAACTAGGGGAAATTTGCGAAGAACTCAAAGACATGGATGTGTTTGCCAACACGATATCCTATGCCTCTGCTGACTTCAAACTGCTCTCCAAAATCGCCAACACATTATCGGGAAATTGCATCCGCGCTGGCGAAGTCAAAATGGTTTATGATGCTCTTTACGACAGCACAAAACTGTTAGGCAGTTCCGTTGCACCTCCGCTGGAAGAACCGTTAATTAAGGAATACGATTATCAAGTTTTTGTTTCCCAAAGTGGCAAGAAAATCAACGGTTCATCGAGCACGCTGAAAATCTGCGGCTTGAAAGCAGACGATCGGGGACTGTTTTACAAATATCAGAAAATCGTCAAAGATGAGTATGACAAACTAGATGTTCCCGTTGCTCAAACTGATGAGTCGGTGTTTGCTTTTGCGAAAGCTAACCTCGCTGACGGCAATTTAAATACGGCTAAGTATGCGCTGGCGAGCACCTTCGACGCTACTTTGACCGAAAAACACGCGAAAGCTTTGACAAATGCCCAAATAGCGGAGTTTACGGAAGATTTGGAACAGGCTGTTTTTGCACCTGAGGTGTTGAAAAATCATGAAATTGCCGATCGGGTAAAAGTCAGCGAGAAAATTTCCCTGCTGGAGTTAATCAAGATATTGGAGGAAAACAGCAACAGCATCATCATCAACTTGAAACATTTGCAAGAAAATTATCAGCGAAAAGGTTTGAAGCGAATTGAAGGAAAGCGAGACGAAAACGGCAACCTTGTCAAGCCTTGGCTGAAAACTGAATTCTTAGATGGTGGCGAATACGTGCAAATGGGTTCATTTGCCATCAATCAAAATACCGCTACCATCAATATGCTGATTACCCGAAAAGCTAAGCTGGTAAAAGTTGAGGATGAAACTTTAATCGCAGAAGTGGCGGGAATTCTAGTTACAGACCTCAATACTTTCAACAATTATACCATTGTCAGCGACGGCGAAGTTAATATTAAGTCGCTGCGAACCAAAATCAGCAGCAAACCAGTGTTTGATTTGCTCAAAAAATCCGGTCTCCTTGAAAAAGACGGTTCGCCCGTGCAAGAATTTGACTTCCGTTCAGAGTACGATATTAAGTTAGAGACTTTGCCCCTCGTGCCTTTTGACGGGCGTTACGGCAGCCTTGACGGAGTGTTTGAGGAACTCGCAGAAATCAAAATTCTCTCTAGCATTCTCTCGGCTCATTTGAAGGAGGAATCCGAGGCTTACACTGCGGAACAATTGGAAGAATTGAAACAGCATTATCTGTCAAAAAACCTTTACATCAACTTTCCGACGACGACGGAATACACAGATTTAAAAAGTGCGATCGCCAACGGTTCAGTAGATTCGCGAGTCAGCTACAAAATCGACATCGGCAGCAAAAACATCCTCAACTTCGGCAAATTGCACTCGGCTAACAAATTTCTCGATCGCCTTTATGAAGCTTACCACAAAAACACGGGCGAAAAGCTAGCAAAACCGACATTTGACATCACCTTAGATGAGCCTGTTGTCTTCGCACACAAAACGCTGTCATCCCGAACAAAAATCACCAAAGTTGACGACTTGATGAAACTGATTTTCGATGAGTTTTTGGGCTTGGAAAATAACGGCACTGTCACCGCTATTTTATCAAAAGTTGGTGCAGATAGTTTGCTGCGCCTTTTGCAAGCGAAATGGCAGGGAGAAGATGTCAAGCGAGAGGAGTTTGTCGCTGCTTTAGCTAATGCGAATGAGCGACTGGAAGCTTACGCTGAAAAAGTGTACAGGGAAAAAGTTTCACCGCTGGTTTTCTATATCGGTTCTACCGGACTTATCCCGGATGAAATGGACGCAAAAGCGGCGACTGCTGAGGAAATTAATTCTAAATACGGCAACTTGCAATTTTCTAAAGATGAGCAAGAGGGGATGTTTTTTGAAGTGGGAGACTGCATTATTAGCGTGTATGCTAATAATGAGTATTTCACGGTAGGGAAGTAGGAATTAGGGTGGGCTTATGCCCACTTTGGTTAAATATTTTTATTTAAAGTGCGATCGAGTCCATGCCGGAGAGTTTGCTGAGAGTTGACTGCTTTACTGCATCAGTTTGTGGAAATTATTAACAGGGCGATCGCAAGATGATTTTTTATTTATATGATAGCGGGAAGTATAACTGCGTTTTAGCGATTTCTGGCCTGATTAGGGCATATTGAGGAGATCATTTTGAACTCGCAATCTGCCTCGCAGCTTCTCGCAGCCGCTCCATATCGCGCATCGGTGGTATACCAAAGAGCCGCTTGTACTCTCGGTTGAAGTGCGAGGAATCGTCGTAACCCACACGGTAAGCAGCACTGGTAGCGTCAAGGTTTTGCCCCAGCATCAGACGGCGAGCTTCCTGGAGCCGCAGTTGCTTCTGGAACTGCAAAGGACTCATGGCAGTGACAGACTTGAAGTGATGGTGGAAGCTCGATACACTCATTCCCAGCTCTCGTGCGATGCTTTCAATCCGAAGCGGCTGGTTAAAGTCTTTACGAAGTCGATCGACTGCTCTAGCAATTTGGTGGGTAGAGCCACCCAGAACAGCAATTTGACGCAGCCGATCGCCTTGCGCTCCCATCAGCAGTCGGTAAATGATTTCTCGCTTAATCAGGGGTGCAAGCACATGAGCTTCCACCGGGGAATCGAGCAACCTGACGAATCGCACCGTAGCGTCTAGCAGATTGGTATCCAGTGGACTGACATCTATCGCTTTGACACTAGCCTCGCTTTGAGCTGAGGGATAGCCTGCCTCAACCATGACTGAGCCAACCAGGGTGGGGTCGAGATCCAGACGAAGCCCCAGGTACGGTTTTTCCTGGGTTGCTTCTAGAATTCGGCTGGCAATCGGTAGTTCGACCGTCCCCAATAGATAGTGCATCGGATCGTACTGGTAGCGATCGTTGCCCAGAAGAACTTCTTTGCTGCCCTGAGCAATGACACAAAAGGAAGGAATCGAGACACTATGAACGCATTCCGAAGGAAAGGAGGTGCGGTAGAAGTGCAATCCTTTCAGCGGCTCGATCGTCCCATCATGACGGATCGCCTGTGCAATCCGCTCAGTCAGTTCGTCTCTGTGGGCTTGCGCTCTGTCTGCAAAGCGCTTTGCCTGCTGGTCGTTCATTAACGACCTATCGGGCTTTTCACTCGGTTTGGCAGCGTTCATTTCTAAGTTTGCAGGATTGTACAACAATCTTAGATGATCGTCCTATTGCTTGCCCTTGAGGATTCTTAGAATGAGGCTAAAGCAATGAAAAACCATTTCGGCGAATTGTAAGCATTCTGGATTTTTATACAACAGTAAACTCAGTTTTGATTGGGCAAGAGATTCGCCGACTGACAACCAAAAGGGCATCAAGGCGAACCTTGCTTCTTAAAAAAATCATCCCTATTGATAGAGCAGGCGATCGCGTGCTCGATCTCTACAATTGGGGTAGCCAAAGGAATTGAGACGGTCAGGAACCTCAGCCTAAAGGCATGAGGCTTGAAGGAGAAATCTCACAAGCCTTTCCCCTAGGGCCGAGCGTCTTAATTGACTCGGTTTTTTGAGTTTCGAGAACACAGGACGCCCGATCGAAGGGGCAGAAGCGCCTGCGGTGGGTGCAGAGCGTTAGAAGAACCGGGGCGAAAAACAAACACTTGTCCAGGGATTGTTTGAGAATTTTGCAAGGAGAAGCATGGACGATAATCAAGAACGGAAAGATTTCAATTCAACCGAGAGCGATTCGCAGCTCAGCGCGGACGAAGAAACACTGCTCGACCAACTCGGTATTTCCGGTGCTGCTCGCCGCAAATTCTTGGGGCAAAGTATGGCTGCTGCACTCGGCACCTTCGCCTTCCACCTGCTGGCTAAAGAGAAAGCCTTTGCCACACTCGCCGCTGCGCCCGACGCCGTGTTCGCCCAGACCGCTGGGGTTGAAAACGCCGTTAAGGTTCTTTTGAAAATCAACGGCTCGACCCAACGCCTGGAAGTGGATTCGCGCACGGCGCTGCTCGACGCCCTGCGCGAAAGACTTGGATTGACCGGCACCAAAAAAGGATGCGATCAAGGACAGTGCGGCGCTTGTACGGTGATCGTTGACGGGCGCCGCGTGCTTTCTTGTCTGACACTTGCCGCGAGCTGCGAGGGGAAAGAGGTGACGACGATCGAAGGGCTGGCTGACGGCGACAATCTTCATCCGATGCAGGCGGCGTTCATCAAACACGACGGCTTCCAGTGCGGCTACTGCACGCCGGGGCAGATATGTTCGGCGGTGGCGCTTCTGCAGGAAGCCAAAAACGGCGACGCGAGTCACGTCACTAACAATTTGCGGACGATCGCGCAGAATTTAACACTCTCCGATGAAGAAATCAGAGAACGCATGAGCGGCAATATTTGCCGTTGCGGCGCGTATCCGGGAATCGTTGCGGCAATCAGAGAAGTTCATTCCGGGCGCGAAACAGCCCAGGCTTGGCATTTCGCGACCGATGAAGAAATTGCCGTTGCATTGAATCAGGAGGGCAAAGCCGATGAAATCGTTTAAATATTCAAGTGCAACTGACGCGGCAAGCGCCGTTCGCACCGTTTCCGCTAATCAAACGGCAAAGTTTCTCGCAGGCGGGACAAATCTGATTGATTTGATGAAAGAATACGTCGAGCGTCCCAGCGAACTTGTTGACATCTCAGGTTTGAATCTGGCGGAGATTCGATCGACCTCGAAGGGAATTTCGATCGGCGCCTTAGCCAAAAATACCGACACGGCCAACCATCCGCTCGTCCGGCAAAATTACCCGCTTCTGTCAATGGCGATTTTAGCCGGCGCCTCCGCCCAGCTTCGCAATATGGCGACCAACGGGGGAAATTTAATGCAGCGCACCCGTTGCCAGTATTTTTACGACATCGCTATGCCCTGCAACAAACGATCTCCCGGCAGCGGATGCGGAGCGCTTCAGGGGCTCAATCGCATTCATGCCATTTTTGGCTACAGCGACCAATGCGTGGCGACTTACCCGGGCGATATGGCGAATGCGCTTTATGCGCTGGACGCGGTAGTGAGGATTCGCGGCACGAACGGGCAAGAACGCACAATCCCGCTCCAGGATTTTCATCGCTTGCCCGGTAACACGCCTGAAAAAGATAACAATCTTCAGCATGGGGAATTGATCGTCGCGATCGAAATGCCGAAGAATAACTTCGCCAACAAGTCTTATTACCTAAAAGTTCGCGATCGCGCTTCCTATGCTTTCGCACTGCTTGCCGTGGCTGCTGCTTTAGAAACAAGAGGCAACAACATCACACAGGCACGTGTTGTTTTGGGAGGCGTCGCGCATAAACCTTGGCGTTCGCCCGAAGCGGAAAGAGTTCTGATCGGAAAACCAGCGACGGAAGAAACTTTTCGGGCTGCTGCCGAAGCGGCTCTCAAAGATGCGAAACCGCTCGAACATAACGGTTATAAAGTCGAACTCGGAAAACGCGCCATTGTTCTGGCTTTGCAGCAAGCGATGACGAGCAGCGCGGCGTAATTAGGGAGGATAAAAGAAATGGCAAGATACATCGGAAAAGAAATGAGCCGCGTGGACGGCGTTGCAAAAGTTACGGGCAAGGCTAAATACGCTGCGGAATTCAAGGTTCCCAATCTCGCCTACGGTTTTATCGTGACGAGCACGATCGCCAAAGGCACGATTAAAGCAATCGATACGGCGGAAGCGAGCCGTGCGCCGGGAGTGATTCACATCCTCACGCACGAAAATTACCCGAAGCCTGCGCCGCCGGCTGCTCCGGAACTCAAGCCGGAGATCAACAGAGATGTGCCTGATAAATCGTTTCGCGCCCTGCAATCGAATCAGATTTTCTTCAACATGCAGCCGATCGCGCTCGTGCTGGCTGAGACATTCGAGCAGGCGCGTAATGCCACGCGCCTCGTAAAGGCGACTTACAACGAAGAAAAGTCGATGACCGATCTGGAGAGTTCGTTGGACAAGGCTTTTCTTCCAACTCCCGAAAGCGCCGTAAAACCGCGAGGCAATCCTGTCGAAGCTTTAAAATCTGCGCCCGTGAAAATCGAAGCCGAATATACGATTCCGATCGAGCATCACAACCCGATGGAGCCGCACGCCGCGATCGCTTTCTGGGAAAACGATAAGCTGACGATCTTCGATAAAACGCAAGGCGTTTATGTGGTTCGCGAGCATTTGGCGACGAGCTTTAACATTCCCCCAGAAAACGTTCACGTGATTTCCCCGTTCGTCGGCGGAGCCTTCGGTGCTTCTCTGAGACCGAATTATTATCCGGCGCTGACGGCAATGGCGGCGCGTGTTATCAAGCGTCCCGTGAAAGTGGTTTATACCAGGCAGCAAATGTTTACGGGACACGGGTATCGTTCGCACACCTGGCAGAAAGTTTCGCTCGGGGCCGAAAGAAACGGCAAGTTGACGGCGATCGTTCATGACTCGAAGAATAACTCGTCAACTTACCAAGAATGGGTGGAAAATACGACGACTTTTTCGCGCCCGCTTTATGCTTGCCCTAACGTAGATACAAAGCAGCAAATCGTTAGAACCGACTTGGCGACTCCTACCTCGATGCGTGCTCCGGGCGCCGTGTCCGGAATGTTTGCGATCGAATCCGCGATGGACGAACTGGCTTACGCGCTGAAAATCGACCCGCTCGAATTAAGGCTGATAAATTTCACCGATGTCGATCTAGATAGCGGGAAACCATACTCAAGCAAGGCTTTGCGCGAGTGTTACCGCCTCGGCGCCGAAAAGTTCGGCTGGAAAAATCGCAATTCTGAGCCGCGTTCCATGCGGGATGGACGGCTTCTGGTCGGTTGGGGCATGGCGACTGGAATTTGGGGCGCGTTTCAGCGACCGGCATCGGCGAAAATCACTTTGAAGTCCGACGGCACCGCGCACGTCGCGAGCGCCACGGCGGACATCGGACCTGGAACCTACACGGTGATGACTTTGATTGCCGCTGAATATCTCGGTTTGCCCGCCGAAAAGGTCAAGTTTGAACTCGGGGACACGAAATTCCCGGAAGCGCCGGTGCAGGGCGGTTCATTCACCACCGCGAGCGTCGGCTCGGCGATTTATGAATCGGCACAAAACATCAGACGGAAACTGTTGGATTTGGCTAATAAAGATGCAGCTTCGCCTTTTAAGACGGCAAAAATCGAAGATGTCGAGATGCTTGACGGAAAGCTGCAAATCAAAAACAATTTGTCGCAATCGATAAATATTTCCGAGTTAATGCGGCGGAACAATCTGACCGAGCTTGTTGACGTTCACGAAGCCAAACCCTCGCCGGAAAGAGAAAAATACGCAACCGGCGCGCATGGCGCACAATTCGTGGAAGTCAAAGTTGACCCGGATGTCGGGACTGTCCAGGTCACACGCGCAATTGAAGTGACCGCCTGCGGCAAGATCATGAATCCGAAAACTTCGCACAGCCAGGAAATCGGCGGCGTTGTGTGGGGCATTGGTATGGCGCTGCAAGAGGCGACTGAAATCGACCATCGTTACGGGCGGATTATGAATCCGAATTTGCAGCACTATCACGTGCCGGTTAATGCCGATATCTTGGAGATCGAAACGATATTCGTTGAGGAGGACGATAAAGTCGTCAATCCGCTCGGTGTCAAGGGCATGGGCGAACTCGGCATGGTCGGCATCCCGGCGGCGATCGCCAACGCTGTCTTTCATGCCACGGGCAAACGCATCAGGGAGCTGCCGATTACGCCGGAAAAGCTGCTGTGAGTTAGGTCATTTGTTGAATGAAGTGCCAGCGCTAGTCGAAGCGCGATCGCCTCCGCGAACCTCAGGGGGCACGGTGCGCGCTGGCAACGGTGGGGAGTGTGGAAGAATCTTCGTACCGTCGCCTTGGTGCAACGCATGGGAAGGGGTGCAAGACTGGTCCAGAAAAAAGTGAATTATAGATATTGAACTATTATGTAATGTACTATATAATAGTTGTTGACTGGATTTTTAAATGGATAACAACTCGAACATCAACCAACGGCGACAGGTGGGGAGGCAGCTTTCGTTTGCCCTCTATAGTGCGTCGAACCGCGTCATTCGGCTTCATCGGCCCTTTCTTGAGCCTTTGGGCCTGACCTATCCTCAGTTTCTGGTCATGCTCGCTCTCTACGAGGGCACCCCGCGCACTGTTGGGGAAGTAGGGCAAGAGCTCGGTATGGATAACGGAACCTTGACGCCCCTCTTAAAGCGCCTTGAGAGCGCGGGGTTGGTGACGCGCACCCGCGACCAGCAGGACGAACGCCGCGTTCTTATCGATCTGACAGAAGCGGGCGAGGCACTCCGCGAGGCAGCGTGCTCGATCCCTGAAAAGATCGAGACGGCCTGCCGTCTCTCCGATGAAGACCTTGCCGAGCTTCGCGACACCTTGAACGGGCTAGGTCATCCCCGTTCGGCCAACGCCCCCGACTCGATTACCGAATGACCACCTTTTTGGGATTCACCATGTCAAATACAACACTTGTACCAAGCAGCCCCATCGAATTAGCAAACGGGCCGTCGCAAACATTGTCTTTTAAAGAGACTGTGCGTGAGCGTCATTCTGTCCGGAGTTTCCTGCCAACCCCTGTCCCCGACGCTGTGCTCCGCTCAGTTCTGGAAGACGCACAACGCACACCCTCGAACTGCAACACCCAGCCCTGGCAGGTTAACATCGTCTCCGGCGCGACACGCGACGCGCTCAGCAAGGCTCTCCTTGCGGACGACGAGGCTGGTCGGATGACACCGGACTTCAGCTTCTCCACCGCCGATTTTTGCGGCGTCTACAGCGAGCGCTCAAAGGCGCAAGGGGCGGCCTACTATCAGGCGATTGGCGTCCCGCGCGAGGCGACCGAAGATCGCCGGCTCGCCTCGCGATACAACCTGGAATTTTTTGGTGCGCCGCACGCCGCGCTGCTGTTCATGCCTTCCTTTGGCGACGATGTGCGAGTGGCTGGCGACATCGGAATGTACGGTCAGACGTTCTTGCTGTCGCTGACGGCGCACGGGCTTGGCGGCATACCGCAGACGATGCTCGGCTTTTACGCCGACACGATCCGCGAGCTGTTGGGCATCGATCCGTCCCTGAAGATGCTGTTCGGTATCTCATTCGGCTATCCCGACAAGACGGCCACCGCCAATCGCTACCGGATCGACAAGGCCCCTATCGAAGAAAGCGTGACTTTCCATAATTAACAGACATTCACATTCAAAACGGAAGATTTAGACGGAGGATTTACCATGAATAACACAAAGAATTTGAAGATCGGCATTTTGGGCGCAGGTAACATCGGAAAGACCTTGGCCCGCAAACTGGCTCAGGCCGGACATGACGTGAAGGTGGCCAACTCGCGCGGCCCGGAAACCATCCCGGCCGATGCGCTGGAGTTTGGTGCCCGCGCCGTTACAGCAGCCGAAGCCGTGCAGAACGTTGACGTGGTCATTCTTTCCATCAATCCCGCCAGCTACTCCCAGGTTGCGCCATTGATTCAAGGCTTGCCAGAGGAAACCGTTGTCATGGACACGTCGAACTACCACCCCGTGCGCGACAACAGGATCGAGGCCATCGACGCGGGGCAGGTCGAGAGCTTGTGGGTGGTCGAGCAGTTAGGCCGTCCTATCGTCAAAGCGTGGAACACCATCGTTTCGGACTCATTTGCGAACAAGGGGAAGCCTGTAGGAAGCCCCGACCGTATTGCTTTGCCTGTGGCGGCAGACCGGGACCGAGATCGTGAAGTGGGATTAGCGCTGGTGGAAGATACGGGTTTTGATGCCTTCGATGCAGGCACACTCGAAGACTCATGGCGGATGCAGCCGGGATCGCCTGTGTATTGCACTGACCTCACCTTGGCAGAGTTACCCGATGCGCTGGCCTCCGCCGAAAGAGAGCGCTTATCCAAGCGGCGTGATCTGACGTGGGCGATATTGCTGGAGCGCTCTGAAGGCACCACCCTTAATCCCGACCCGGAATACTTTCTTCGTCTCAGCCGGATATTGCAAATGTAAAGGCATCATGTGCTGTGGAGCGACTTCGCTCTGGAGAGGATGAGCGAGCAACGCCATCCATGATTGAAACATCCATGATTGAAATATTGGAGTTTGATAATGAAAGCCTGGCGCGCAGAGACCTTCGGCAAACCCAGTGATGTTTTGAAGCTGGTCGATATCGACATTCCTATTCCAGGACCAGGAGAGGCGCTGCTCAGGGTATTGGCGACCAATATCGGTCTGCCTGACCGCATGATGCTGGAAGGCCGCTACTTCCTCACGCCTACGCCGCCAGTGACTCCGGGCCAGGAGGTCGTCGGCATCGTGGAAACGGCAGGACGCGACTATCCTTTTCCCATTGGCACGCGGGTGATCGGCGGCACCAATTTCACCCGCGGCTCAGGTGGCTTGGCGCAGTATTGCCTCTCCCCAGGCGTTGGCGCGGTGCTAGCACCCGACGACATGCCCGACGAGCAGGCGGCAGCGTTCCTGGGAACATTCCATGTCGCTTATGTCGGGCTGGTCAACCGCGCCCGTGCGAAGCCGGGCGAGACGCTGCTCGTACTTGGCGGATCGGGCGGCACCGGTTCCACCGCGACCCAGCTCGCTAAGGCTTTGGGCCTTAACGTGATCGCCACCGTGCGCGACGGGAACAAGGCCGCGTTCTGCCGGGAGCAAGGCGCCGACCACGTCATCAATCTTAAGACCGGTTCGTTCATCGAGCAGGTTCGCGCGCTGACCGGAGGCAAAGGCGCCGATATCATCTATGACACGGTCGGGTCGCCATTAGCCGAGCAAGCGCTCGACGCGATTGCCATCGGCGGACGTTATATCCTGATCGGCTTTGCCGGTGGTTCGACTTTCCCCACAATAGAGCCCTTCAATATCCTAACGCATGGCATTTCCGTCACCGGCGCTTTGCACAGCGTCCGCACCGCTGAAGAGCGCGACGACGCGATCACGACACTAGGTCGTTTGTTCTCCGAAGGGAAGATATCCATGCCAATCGACAAGATCATATCGTTCGCTGAAGTCCCCGAGGCTCTCGAACGTCTGGGAGGTGCGGTCAACGGCAAGTTGATCGCCCGTATCGGCGGCCAATGCTCCTGACTGGCCAAACTGCGTGACACCTTGAACAGGTTGGCACGACCCTATCAAGCAACGGAATAAGAAGGAACATTTTTCATGAGTAACACAAAGAATTTAAAAATCGGCATTTTAGGTGCTGGTAACATTGGAAAGACCTTGGCCCGCAAACTGGCTCAGGCCGGACATGACGTAAAGGTCGCCAACTCCCGCGGCCCCGAAACCATTGCGGCCGATGCGCTGGAGTTTGGTGCACGCGCGGTCTCGACGGCCCAAGCGGTGGAGGACGTTGACGTGGTGATCCTCTCGATCCCTCTCAACCGCATTCCCACAATCGCGCCACTGATAGCCAACCTACCAGCCGAGACAGTCGTCATCGACACGTCTAATTATTATCCCCACCGCGACGACAAGATCGATGCCAT
>NZ_JAUBQB010000082.1:0-31185 GCF_036701035.1 Microcoleus sp. Pol7_B2
TCTTGCACTTTATTCTCGATCACGCGCTCGAAACCTTTCGCGACGCAATATGCACTCGATTATTCAGCAAGCCCTATCTAGGCTTACAAAGTTTTGGCAACCCTTTCTACTTGATGAGAATTAAATTTTGATAAAGACTCAATTATTACTTTTATAAAATGCTGATCAGATATTTTTAAGTCGTGGATAAAGGGATTGATATCGCATCCAAGCCTCTTCTAGGGTTGGATCAACTGATTGCGGACTTGCAGCAAGCGTTGGTGCGGCTACCATTTTGATGGTGTCATTAGCATCTGCGTATACACCAATTCCGATACCCGCCAGTAGAGCAGCACCACGCGCGGAAGCAGCAGCAACTGTAGTTGTATAGAGGGGTATTCTCAATACATCAGTCAGTAATTGTTGCCAAGGCATTTCTGCCGTTCCACCGCCTGCTAAACGCACTTCTGTGGCTTTAAAACCTGTTGCCTCAAGTGCCTCAAAACCTTGTCGCAAGGCAAAAGCAACTCCCTCTAAAGCTGCCCGCATCAAGTGCCCCTGTGTGTGATGAAGTCCCAGCCCCACCCATGCGCCGCGTACATAAGGGTCAAGGTGTGGAGTTCGCTCACCCGTGAGGTATGGCAAAAATGTCAATCCTTCACATCCTGGGGAAACAGAAAACGCTTTAGTATAAACTTGCTGCCAGCTCAAGCCGAGGATACCTCGCACCCACTCAAGCGCTAACCCCGCATTTTGCATGGCTGCAAGGCTGTACCACTGGTTCGGTACGGCGGCTCGATAGAGATGTGTACGACCATGACGATCTATAATTGGTTGCGATCGAGGTGTAATAATTTGAGCGCCTGTGCCGATGGTTAGTTGAACTAATCCAGGCTCTAGTAGTCCGTTACCAAGTGCCGCCGCTGCGGTATCCGCAGCACCAGCGATAACAGGTAAGCCAACAGGTAAGCCGAGATGCTCAGAAGCAATAGTTGTTAGGTAGCCGGAGATCGCACTAGAGGGGATAATTTTTGGTAACCAATCACCACGTAGATTCAGCGCCCCAATTGCTTCCCCAGCCCAGTTGTCCGACACAACATCGTAAAGCAAAGTACCGCTAGCATCAGATGGTTCGGTTGCAACTTCTCCAGTCAGCCGTAACCGCAGCCAATCTTTTGGCTGGAGTGCCCAACGCGCTTCGGTGTAGACAGTAGCTTCGTGTTCTCGTAGCCACAACAAAGTTGGACCCGCCATTCCCGCCGTAATCGGGTTGCCCAAGCGCTCTAGAATAGCAGCATCAAGCGAATGATAAGTGTTAAGCGTGGCACTAGAGCGAGTATCTGCCCAGAGGATAGCAGGGCGCAGGGGCTGACCCGACTCCGAAGCTAGGACAACGCCGTGCATTTGTCCTGAAAGCGCGATCGCCTGTACCCGATCAGCGCGATCTCCCACTGCCTTCCTAACAGCCGAGGCAACAGCTAACCACCAATCCCCTGGTTCCGACTCAGCCCATCCAGGTTGGGGTGCATGAACAGGATAAGAGCTTGATGCTTCACCTATAGTGGTTCCGTCTGTCGCTAGGAGCAATGCCTTAGCAGAGCCTGTTCCTAAATCTATACCAAGCAGCATTAGGCTAATCCTCAAATCATTCAGTGTCTTAGCAAACGGGCGATCGCTTTTACCAATTCCTCATGTTCAAAAGGCTTCGAGATATGCACCTGAAATCCGGCAGCTAGGGCTTGCTGCTGATTGATTTCTCCAGCATAGGCAGTAAGTGCGATCGCAGGAACCGTGCCTCCCTGTTGGGGCGACCACTTTCTAATTTGTCGAATCAGGGCATAACCATCCATCTCTGGCATTCCAATGTCACATAAGAGCAGATCGGGGACAGATTGATTCAGGAGGGTCAACGCCTGTACCCCCGAAGCGGCTGTCGTAACTTGTGCGCCAGATTGCATCAGGGTGAATGCTGCCAACTCCCGCATATCGGCATCGTCGTCCACAACCAAGACCCGAACACCTGCTAAGTCGTCTGCCGCACTTTCTGCGTGCCTGTCATCAGAAGAGGGTTCCGGCTCTACGATGTTTAACGGTAGCCGGATGGTAAATGTAGCCCCTAAGTTCTGTCCTAAGCTGTCTGCTTGAACGGTTCCTCCATGCAGTTCGGTAAAATGACGGACGATCGCTAGTCCCAATCCCAATCCGCCGAATTGTCGGGTTGTTGTACCATCTTCTTGACGGAAGTAGTCAAACACATGGGGTAAAAAGTCTCGTCTGATGCCTTTTCCAGTATCTTTGACTTGAATCTGAGCATACATACCAACCTGTTCTAGTTGCACCTCGACTCGTCCTCCGGTTGGGGTGAACTTCACAGCATTGGAGAGCAGGTTCCAGACTACTTGTTGGAGGCGATTGGTATCGCCTGAAACCGTTCCTGAAATAGGATTAAATGTGGTCTGGATTTGAATGTGTTTGGCTTCGGCTGCCAGTCGTACCGTTTCCCGTGCAGCCTCAATCATTGCCGCTAGATTCACAGGAGCGACGTTAAACGTCATTTTTCCTTGCAGAATGCGCGAGACATCCAATAAGTCCTCAATTAATTGAGCTTGCAGCTTGGCATTGCGTTCGATCGTTTCCAGGGCTTGCTGGGTTTTTGTGGTATCTAGTCGCCCAGTTCGCAGCAATTTTGTCCAGCCCAGAATTGGATTGAGAGGCGATCGCAACTCGTGGGACAATACCGCTAAGAATTCGTCTTTAATCCGGTTAGCGGCTTCTGCTTTTGTGCGATCGCGTTGAGCTACCCGGTACAACTGAGCATTGTCGATCGCCAAAGAAGCACGACGAGCCAATTCCTCTGCCAGTTGCAAATCTGCTGAGGTATACCGTCGTCCAGATTCGGCTGAGATAAAGGAAATGACCCCTAGAATTCGTGCCTGAGTTCGTAATGGCACCGTCATTACCGATTGGAATCCAACCTGCCGCAGAATTTCTAAATGCTCTGAGTCACGCGCTGCGTGTACTAACAGTTCATCCGGAATCTCCGGCACAAAATCCGGTTGTCCAGTTCGCAATGTGTATGCAGCACCGCGAGGGTCATCCGGGTTCAGAGGATACTTGTCTCTAATCTGATATGCCCATGAAAGCTTGGCAGGGTCGATGTGAGCAACCGCAATCTGCTCGATCGCACCATCCTCTTCTATGATGTGAACCGTACACCAGTCGGCTAATTCCGGTACTGTAAGCTGCGCGACTCGCTCTAGAGTCGTTTGATAATCGAGTGAGGATGCAAGCACTGCACTCGCCTCAGAGAGAAAGCCTTGGGCACGTTCTAAATGCACCCGTTCCGTCACATCTACCACATAAACTAGAACGCCTTCTACCTGGCTAGTTGAGTTAACCGTTGGGAGATAGTAAACATTGTAGTAACCGGGACGGCGATCGCTGCGTGCGGGAACATTCACCGCAAAGTTCGGTGAGATGAAAGGATTCCCTGTTGTGTAAATCCGATCGAAGACTTCGACTAATTTGGGATCGAATTGACTAAAAAGTTCTCGAATTGAAGAGCCTAAGTGCTGCTCGCGGGTTAATCCATTAATTTCTGCTAATGCTTCGTTGATGGCAATAAATCGCTGCTTTTCATCTAACAGAGCAAGTCCAATGGGTGATGTTTCAAAGATGGTTTCCAGTTGGCGCTGTGCGGCTTCTGCTTCGGAGCGTGCAAGGCGCTCGCGTTCTAACAGTTGTTCCCGTTCTTGTTCTGCTTGCTTGCGCTCCGTCACATCCAGCACCAGCGATAATACCGAAATCATCCGTCCCGACTCGTCCCTGAGACTGGAGTTATACCACTCGCAATGCACAATGTTGCGATCTTCGGTGTAATTGCGATTGTATGAAAAAATATGGGGTTCTTCGCCATAGACCAGCCGTTGGCAGACTTGAGCAACTGCTTCCAGGTCTTCCTCAAAGACAAAAGGTATCTCTGTTAAATATCTGCCCAGCATTTCTTCGGCTTTCCAGCCCAAAATGCGCTCTGCACCAGCAGACCACCGAATGAGTCGAAAGTCTCGATCCCATTCAACCACTGCCATTGGAGAGTTTTCTACATGGAAGTTGAGCTTTTGTAGGGCTTGACGCAACGCCTCTTCTGCTTGCTTGCGTTGTGTGATATCGATGACGACGCCGATCGAGTGCTTGGGATTTCCCTGAACATCATAAGTAAAATTTCCTCTCGCTTCCACCCAGTGAACCGAGCCATCTGACCAACAGAGGCGATATTCATGGTGATACTCTTCCTTTTCAGCTATGGCTTGCTGAAATTTCGCCTCAGCTTGTGCTAGGTCATCGGGATGAACCCGACTTGCCCAAACCTTATAGCCCGGTTCGCACTCATTCGGTTTTAGCCCTAGTATCGTGAAGTGACCTTCTGACCAAAGCAAGGCATTGGTCTGTATGTCCCAGTCCCAGGTTCCCATGCGTCCAACCTTCAGAGCGAGTTGCAGGTGAGCTTCACTTTCTCGCAATTCCGCTTCTGCCCGCGATCGCTCCACGGCTAGCCAGGTTTTTTCGGCAATGCGCTCCATCAGCACCACATCTTCCTCGGTCCATTGGCGAACAGAGACATGGTGCAACACCAACAATGCAACAAATCGCCCTTCTTTCACCAATGGAACACATAGGAGAGATTGGGTTTGAATTGCGTCAAAGGTAGCAGCCGCCGATCCGGCAGTCCTAGGATCGCGAGCGACATCATCTACGACAATAGTTTTGCCTTGCTTTAATTCAGCAATAAGTTCAGGGCCAAACGAATCCATGTGATGTCTACCCACCACGCTGATGACACCATTGCAATAGTCGCGATCGACGATGACATATTCCTGAGTAGAATCAATTTCGCCGTAGGTACAGCGAGTGACATTGAGGTGCTCTCCTGCGGAGCTAACCACCCGCCACATAATTTCCTTCGAGTCTTGAATGACACGAATCGCGTCATTCAGTTCAATCAAAAACTGCTGCTGCCGTTCTTTTTCCTGTAGCTCTGCCAGCAGTGACTCAATCTGTCGCCGAGCCTGAACTTCGGCTGTCACGTCAATGTTATAAATCAACACACCCTGAATGGTTCCCTCAGCATCCCGCCAAGGCGCAAAGATGTAGTTGAAGAATCCCTCTTGCAACACACCATCACTGTTTCGATCCCAGTAAGCAGGCGACTCATTTCCAATGAACGGTTCTCCCGTCCGGTAAACGCGATCGAGCGCTTCAAAGTAAATTTGTCCCTCTAGCTCGGGGAAAACGTCCCGCATTGATTTCCCGATAATGTCTGAAGTGTGCCCAGCCACTTGCAGATAGCTTGGATTGGCAAATTCATACACGAGATCGGAACCTTTAACAATGCCAATCATGGCGGGGAACTGCATCAGGATGTCATACAACCGCTTGCGTTCGCTTTCTGCTTCGAGTCGGGCAGTTTGTTCTCGTTTTAAAAGGCGATCGCGCTCCGCTTCCATTTGTTTGCGCTCTGTGATATCAACCGAAACGCCAATCATGCGAACTCCCCGTCCGGTTTCATCCAGATAAACTTGTCCCTGACTATTGATCCAGCGCACAACGCCGTCCGGACAAATTACCCGATACTCCTGCATATAGGACTGTTCTCCAGCACTTGCCCGTTGGGTCGCTTGGATCACCCGTTGTCGATCATCTGGATGAATGAGCGCAAAAAAGTCTTCTCCTGTGCCTTCGTGAAGACCCCAAACCTCTAGAGCATGACCAGAACACACCACCTCATTGGTCTGCAAATCCATATCCCAGACAAATATCTGAGCTGCCGTCAGTGCCAATTGCAGGCGTTCTTCGCTCTCTCGTAATGCCTGTTCAACCTGTTTGTAATCCGTCACATCACGAGCAATACTCAGCACTGATACAACAGAATCATCACTGGCAAATTCGGGGACAATACGTGCCTGATACCATCGAATACTATTTAGAGTCGGAAACTTAAATTCAATCGTCTGTTCATGCCCTGTTGCAAAGACTTGCCGTAAACTATCATGCCATAAACGATTGAGGTCTTCTGGCATTCCTAGCTCAACATTGGTCTTGCCAACAAATTCCCCTGATGGAATACCTGTTACCAGTTCTACAGAAGGGCTGACATAAATATGGCGAAATTCTGCATCAAAACGGGTAATAATGTCTGGGGCATTTTCAGCCACCATCTTGAACTGTTGCTCTCGCTGCCGCAGTTCTGATTCCAAGCGTTTGCGCTCTGTCACATCCCGAAAATAAACTGCGACACCTTCGGCAGATGGGTAGGCATTTGCCTCTATCCAAGACTCGACAGATTCCCCAAATTCTTCCCAGGAAACAGGGACTTGTTCCGTCACTGCCCGATGTAGTTCTCGATAGGGAATTGCACCGACTAGCTCAGGAAAAACATCATTCCAAACGTGTTTTCCCAGTAGCTCTTGTGGCGTTTTGTGCAGGATTTTAGCCGCCGCCCGATTCACATAGGTGTAGCGCCAATCGCGATCGAAGGCGACAAAAGCATCCGTAATGCTTTCAAGAATCGTTGCCACCTTGCGCTCAGTTTCTGGGGCAGGGAACAAATGTTCGCATTCAAGAGTGCGGGCAAAGTTTTCAATGACTTCAGAGCGAGAAATTTCTCGCCTGTGAGCCTCTTTATCTAGCGATAGCCATGCTGTATTAGTCAGAGATACGCTCACTCGTTGTTTCGTCTCCGATTTCCAATTGCTAACAAACTTGCCTCTGGCGTCGCGCTTCATGAATATCCATCCGTAGGCATACACGGTCTTCTCTATTCAACCTGAGTTACTTCCTCTGGAGAATCCGCCTTAAGATAGATGCTTTGGCAAGAGAGAAGATCGGAAAGAATGACCTCAATAAATATTGCGCTGTACGGGCTGCTGAATTTTCCTTTGCACTCGTAGACATAAAGCTGGGCTAGACGGGAGAATCCCACGGGTTTAACGTAGTGCAGCCGTGGGAGTGTCAAATAAGTTTCCTCACGGAGGCGGATGGTGCCTAGGACAATCGGGCTAGCGTTGCTTTAGCACCGAACTCATGCAAACTACGCAACTGGTCAGCAACAGTCTCGACGAAACGTGGTGAGTGTACTAAATCTCCAAAAATTGCCGGTAGCTTGAGTAATAGTCTGGGATCTAATTCACTCAAACTGGCGCGTTGAGTGAGGATGTCTGCTAATGGGTCATCAAGGGGAATAGGTTGTCATTGTCGATCGTGACTATTGATGTATCTACCCCAAGCAGCAATCGTCTAACTTAAGTAATCCATCGCACCTTCAAGTTGTAATTTATCGCGGAGCGAACCCAAAACAAACTTAGGAATTTTATCCGATCCATTCAAGCTAAAGCGCGGAAGCCTATCGCGAATTTTCGGACGGGAAAACCGTTCAATTAAAGTTTTTTTATAATCGTCTAAAAATCTGCACTATTCCTACAGCAAAGATTATTTCTACTCGCAGGCAAATTGTAATTAAGCGGGATGTAAACTTTTTCACTGAAAAACTCTTTTTTTCTGTGACGAGTGTAATGCAGAATTATTGCTGTTGTTTGTTTGGGAATCTATATAAAGATAGGATTCGTGTCAATTTATTACGTTAAAATTCACCTAAATCAACCTCAACAAAAAAGTTTTGGGCGCTGCGGCGCCAACAGGAGATCGAGCGCAACTAGGAACTCAAGAAAGGTAGATTTACTACTTCCCCTGATACCGCTCCGACTTGCACTTTCAGTCCTTCGCCGCCCGCTTTTGTGCGGATGTAAGCAAGACCAAAAAAGCCGGATTCAGTTGCCGTAAAACTGGTGAGTTTGCCGACTTTTTCCTCTCCGATTGTGACTGTTGTTCCGGGCTCAACCGCACCGCTCAACTGCACGCCCCAAAGCTGCTGTTTTACTCCTTTGTAGGTATTCAACCGGGCAATTGTTTCTTGACCGATGTAGCAGCCTTTGTCATAGGTAATAGTGTGTAAAAGGCGGGCTTCTAAGGGGTTGTAATCATCTGTGAGTTCAAAATCGGGTGCGGGGCGTCCTTGTTCGATTCGCAGTTGTTCCCAAACTCGATCGCCCATCGGTACGGCCCCAGCTTGGACTAATTCCTTCCACAAGCTTGCTGCATCGCTTGCTGGCGCAATTAACGTGTATCCGGGAGTTGCTAAACCGCTACCAACCGCCACTCGGACTTCCATACCTGCAAAATTTATCAATTTGTGAGTAGCGTAAGGTTGATTTTCAAGTTCGGTAACTCCGATTTTTTCTAGTAGTTGAGTGCTTTCGGGCCCGATGAAACTGAAAGCAATAGTTGTATCAGTTAAATCTGTTAACTCAACGCGATCCATTGGGAAAATATAGCGATCGAGCAATTCCAGCAGTTGGCGGCGGCGGTTGGCTGAGACTAACAGCAGTACGGCATCTTCTGTCGCGTAAGCGGTGGCGAGGTCGATCGTCCGGGCGGTGGATGTGACGAAAACGGTATCGCAACCTTGACCGGGTTTGAGTATATTGAAGTTATTGGTACTTTGATTGTGCAAGAACCGCAGTCGATCGCTATCTGCGATTTGAATGCGTCCCCAGTGAGTGCGATCGTACAAAGCCGCACCTTGTTTAGTTGCTGCGATCGCTTCTGCGTCGTTACCAAAACTCACTGGCACAATTTCTTTGGTTGTTAACTCTGCAAAAGTAGCACCAGCCGCTGCTTGAATGTCGTGCAATTCTTGAATCAGCATAAAATTTTGTTGACTGTTGACTGTTGAGTGTTGACTGATGACTGTTGACTGTTAACTGTTAACTACTGCTTTCCTGTCAACTGACAACTGACTATTTGCCCAAATTGGCGAATATTTCTTGTATTAATTGACTGGCTTTGGCATCAAGACGATTCCAATCTACATCGCCAGTGTCATCGTCAATCAAGCTAGTGTCAATTACGACTTCCTGGCTTTGCAGTTGAGAGTGGGCGGGCTGGTAGTTGACAAAGCAGACTCGATAGCAAAGTTCCCAAATATCGACGCATCTTTGCTCGCCTTGAAGCTCTAAAATTAGTTGATAGCCCGGAATTGGAATCTGCACTTCTTGATAAGTGCCCGTCCAGACAGACTCCTCTAATTGTTTGCGGATGTTGTCGAGCACTCGGATCATGGCTGGCTGCATGAGCAGTTCAGCTTGCTGCCACGCGATCTGGCTGGTTATTTTAGGCTTCATATACACGGTTCTAAAAAAGAAAATCAATAAATTAATTTTCTAGCATTGGGTGCCAACTTTTGAGACATCCGCCACAGAATGTTAAATTTAGTCGTCACCAAATTCAAAAGTCAGCCGTCAACAGCAAAAGTTAAAGCCGTTCTCGGCTTGACGGCTAAAAACGGCTGAAACTGTTGATATTGAGTTATCGGATGGGTAATGTAGGATTTGAACCTACGGCATCCTGCGTGTAAAGCAGGCGCTCTACCACTGAGCTAATCACCCAATTGCACTCACCGGGATTTATCATATCACAGTAACTCAGAAAGATCAAGTAAAAAAAATCCTAAACTTTAAATGCCCTCTGGCCGCACCCACGATCAAATAACCATGTGGAGTTTGCCCTTGGTGGCAGCCCTCACCTTTGGCCAGACTCAGAGCAGCAACCTGACTTTGCTCGTTTCCGGCAGCTTCTTATTCGGCGGGCTGATGTTTGGCCCCGACTTGGATATCTACTCTTGCCAGTATCAGCGCTGGGGATGGTTCAAACCGATTTGGCTCCCGTACCAAAAAAGCCTGCGCCACCGCTCTTTTTTGTCCCACGGCCCTCTGATCGGCACTGCTTTGCGAATCTTGTACCTCGCTATCTGGATTGCGGTTCTCGGAATGTTGGGATTGGCAATTGCCGAAAAAGTCGGGAATTTAGGCGGGAATTGGCAGGATGTGGTTTTGAGCTACGGGCGATCGATCTGGGAACACCGCATCGAAATTTTAGCCGTTTACATCGGTCTAGAATTGGGCGCTATGAGCCACTATCTGAGCGATTGGGGCGGCTCGGCTTACAAAAGATTCAAAAAAAAAGGATTGAGCGGGTTGCGCCCTCCTAAGAGAATTAAGAGGCCCAATATCAAAGCTCCCACTCGCACATCTAGCAAATCCATAGCAGAAGGAAGGAGGAAGAAGGAAGAAGGAAGAAGGAAGAAGTAATAATATCAATAGTTGGAGTAACAACGTTATAACCGTCTTGGCGGTTGATATAAAAGGTAAATTATTATGTCTAATTCTGAAAGTCGATCGCTCACAGCACTCAAAGAACTTATAGAAGTTGTGGCTAAATTGCGATCGCCAGACGGCGGATGTCCTTGGGATTTAGCCCAAACTCCCCAAACTCTAGTTCCTCACATCATAGAAGAAGCTTATGAAACCGCCGACGCGATTCGCAAAGGAGATAAAAATGCGATCGTCGAAGAATTGGGCGACTTACTGTTACAGGTAATTCTGCAAACTCAAATTGCCAGCGAATCCAATCAGTTTACCTTCGCCGAAATCGCTGTGGGCATCACAGAAAAACTAATTCGGCGACATCCCCACGTCTTCGGCGATGTCGAACTCAACAGCGTGGATGAAGTCAACGAAAACTGGGAAAAAATCAAAGCAGCAGAAAAAGGCACAACTTCGGAAAAGCCGCCAACTTTAGCCTCGAAAATGAGCCGTTATGCCAGCACTTTGCCGCCGATCACCGCCGGGATGAAAATCTCTCAAAAAGCTGCGGAAGTGAGTTTTGATTGGGACAGTGTAGACGGTGTTTGGGAGAAATTTCACGAAGAAATGGCAGAATTTGAATACGCTCTCAAACACGAGGATAAGGCAGCGCAGCAGTCGGAATTGGGAGATATTATGTTTGTGTTGATTCAATTAGCTCGCTGGTACGATTTAGATCCGTCGGCTGCTTTGCAAGGAACAAACGATCGCTTCGTGCAGCGGTTTGCGAAGGTAGAGGCTGCGTGCGATCGACCTTTGTCAGATTATGCCCCAGAAGAGTTAGAATCTCTGTGGCAGCAAGCTAAAGCTTTAATTGCTAAACAAAAGGGCGATCGGTAATCAATCACCGCAGATCAACACAGATAAAATGACATCAGCGTTCATCAGCTAATATCTGCGGTTCAAAACTCCCCATCTCAAGAATTTAGTTGCATCAGTTCAGATGTCAGCAATGAACTACTCGTAAAGCTTCGCGTCATTGTACGGCGGATGTTCGCAAGCGATATAAAGCGCATTTGTCGGTTCCAGGGCTTCCCCAGTCACCGGATCGATCGGCTTGAGTACAAAGCATAACAGAGAGAGCGATCGCCAATCCAAATTATCGAGCTTCCCACGTTCGTAACGGTTGACTGTTGCCGCACTGATACCCACATCTTTAGGTACGGGTTGATTTGTAGCTGTGAACAGCGCCTCTTCATATCCCTTGGTTTTAAACTCTGTTTCGCTGACAGACCAGCCTGTTGTCTGTCTTGCTGCTTTTAAAATCTTCCCCAAACGCATCCGCCCCGTTTCCGTGAAGCGAACGGGACGCAATTCCTGCTCTTTGTCTACCACAGCTTTGTTAGAGAGTCCTGACATTTTTCCCACTTACGTTAACTCTCAAACTAGCACAGCATCAATGATTGAGGGTTCACGAGCAACATCTGAGCTTAAGAAGTTTAAATTAACCTTTATTGCACAAGTGCAATGAGAGTCTGATATAGTAATATGTAATTGACTCTAAACAGAACTTGTCTCTCAAGCCCTGAGTATACAGCCATGACAGCACTGTTTCGCCGCCTCCAACCCTCAAAAAAGCTCCGCATCACCGTCAGGTCGATCGCCCAACTGCTCAAAATCAGCCAAAACCGGATTAAACGAGTCGAATCCTGGGCTTTCGTGGTTTTCGTCCACCATCGGGATAGAGGCTGCCTGTTTGTCAGCTACCGCAGGCTGGAAGAATAGCAAAATGCGATCGCCCATAATATCCAAACCTGCCCCACCCTTGGAGAACTCTCGCAGCTCAAAACATCCATTCTGTAGGACAGCCGGAAATTCAAAAAACAATCTCTCCCAAAAACACTTGACTTTTTAAGTCAAATGTGCAGTGAAAGACAATACGAACTCAACATCTGGGAAAGCTTAAACAGCATTGCTTCCTAGCAGAAATTAGGCAGATTTCCTTTCCCAAAACAGAAGCGAAACATTTGCGAGCAATTGCGAGATAAAATCACCCCAAAAATCACCCGCGAATGCTCCGCCACATTCATCAAAGCAATCACCAAAGCAATTAAGACATTGCCTGAGCGATATAATCAAAATAAGGAGCTGCTTCCTTAGCATCCTCCTGATTGAGCAAAGCCAAAGAAGCTTCCTTCAAACAGCGGATAGCTTCGACCATGCCAGGAACAGGAACGCCGAGAGAATTATACATTTCCCGAACGCCAATCAAACCGATGCTTTCGATCGGCTCCTTGTCACCCGCCAAGATACCGTAGGTAATCAGGCGCAAGTACCAGCCGTAGTCGCGCAGACACAAAGCCCGTTCGCGCTGGCCGTAAGCATTGCCCCCAGGAGAGATAAAGTCAGGGCGTTTTTTCCAGAGTTTTTTGCTAGCTTCTTCAACAATTTTTTTCTCACTGTCAGACAGCGCAGTAGCAATACGCACCCGCTGTTCTCCGGTTTTAAAAAAATCTTTGATGCTTTGAAGTTCGCCGGTACTGGGATAGCGAAGTTCGTCGTCGGCTTGGAGAATTAATTGGCTAACTACGCTCATTGTTATTCAAATTTGAGGATAACATTAATAAACATTCCCATCTGTTGGCGACGGGATTCTTGGTTCGCAGACTCGCCTTGCTCCTAACATTTATCAATCCTAGAAGTAGAGGGTAAATCTCCCCAAGCGTTATGCTTGATATTCAAGCCAGTTTCCTTGTGTTCCAGGGTACTGCGGGAAAAACTCAAAAACTGCGAGTGAGAGTTTGGATGTCGGCAGACACTTTGACTGTTTAACGAGTTTTTGCTACATCGCCCCAACAGCCGATCGCACCGACGGGATCGAGGCAACTCGCGACAAGCTCGACTCCCCGGTTGAAGCTTGGCTTTAGCAGCAAGACGTTCAGCAGCAGGAAGACCGCCTGCAATTGAGCTTGAGTGCGATGGCTTACGCCCCGCTTCGCTACGACTTATCTCAGGAAAGAGAGAGCGATATTGCATTACCATATTAAATCCTACCATGACTACTTGTGACCAAATCTAAATTCCCCACCCCAAACTCGACGAAATTGGCAAACCCGTGCCAGCAAGGTCAACTGATTGAGATAGAGATTACCGACTTGACAGACACCGGCGATGGAGTTGGTCGTTTTGGTGAGTTAGTAGTGTTTGTTCCCGATACCGTGACGGGCGATCGAGTCCTTGTCCGTCTCGTGCAAGTCAAATCCACCTATGCTACAGGCAAGCTGGACACACTTCTGGAAGCCTCCGAACACCGCATTCGAGCTAACTGCATTGTCGCCGACAAGTGCGGTGGCTGTCAGTGGCAGCACGTAGATTATCCATATCAGCTTGCAGCCAAGCAAAATCAAATCATTCAAGCCTTAGAAAGGATTGGCGGATTTAGCAATCTGCAAGTTGATGAAATTTTAACGGGAAAAATCGAGGGATTTCCTCAATTTTTGGGATACCGCAACAAAGCGACTTATCCTGTGGCAATATCTGCAACAAATCAAGTCCAAGCAGGTTACTATCAAAAAAGCACCCACAAATTAGTCAATCTCAATCAGTGTCCGGTGCAAGATCCGCGCCTCAATCCTCTGTTAAAAGAAGTCAAAGAAGACATCCACTGGCGGGATTGGCAAGTCTACGACGAAAAGAAACATACAGGAGAAGTGCGTCACTTGTCCTTGCGGATCGGACGGCGCACGGGCGAGATGCTGCTAACTTTAATAGTTCGCACTGGAGAGTTGCCGGGACTCGAAGAGCAAGCATCAGAGTGGCTGAATCGCTATCCTCAACTTGCAGGGGTTTGTTTGAATATAAATCCCGCTCAAACTAATGTGATTTTTGGTGCCGAAACTCGTTGCATTGCGGGTCGTTCTTATCTGCGAGAAAGTTTTGCTGGTTTGAAATTTCAGCTAAGAGCTGATACTTTTTTCCAGGTAAATACAGAGGCGGCTGAAGCTTTGTTAGAAGTGATCGTAGGGGAATTGAATTTGCAGGGAAACGAGGTTTTGGTTGACGCTTACTGCGGAATAGGGACTTTTACTTTACCCCTGGCAAAACAAGTAAAAATAGCCATAGGTTTAGAAGTGCAACCGGCGGCGATCGAACAAGCCCTATTAAATGCTGAGTTAAATGACGTGAGAAATGTCGATTTTCAGGCGGGAACAGTAGAGAGTTTGCTGCCTTCCTTGGGATTGACACCGGATATTTTGCTGCTAGACCCGCCGAGGAAAGGGTGCGATCGCGCGGTTTTAGAAGCTATCAAGGAAATCAAACCAAATCGCATTGTTTATGTTAGCTGCAAGCCTGCTACTTTGGCTCGCGACCTCAAGATTTTGTGCGAAAATGGGGATTATAAGTTAGCGCGAGTGCAACCGGCGGATTTCTTTCCTCAGACTTCTCATGTTGAGTGTGTGGCTTTTTTGGTGCGGTGAATCAAAAGGGCGATCGAGCTACTAGACTTATTGCATAAATCTTTGATTGATAGGGAAATCGCAGATGCAACGCAGATAATTTAAAGATTATTTGCGAATGTATGCACTTTAAGGCGAGTGAGTAAGTGAGTACAAATAGATATAAGCCGGGGGCGTGAGTTCGGTAACTGAAGCAGCGTTTGCTATCTTAGAATACGGGTTTCAAACTCTAGAACTCGATCGCATTGTAGCGGTTTCTAAATCTGAAAATATTGCTTCCCGGTGGGTGATGGCAAAAGTGGGAATGCAGTACAAACAGAAGGTGGGTTGCTGGGGTGCAAACTCGATCCAGTCCGGCCTGAATCGGGGGGAGTCCAGAAGTATAGAATAGAGGTTGCGGAACCGGCACACCGCCCGATCGCTCGTCCCCAGCAATTTGTTACCCTAAAAATAGAATCTTCCCTCAACTCCCTCCCATGAACAACGCTTCTCCCCTAATTCAAACGATAACTCCAGAACGCTGGGCCGGGTTTAGTATGGACTTTATAGGGGCGGGTTACACGGGTGTGTTGGTCAAAAACGGCCGCGCCGTGCGTACCCTGAAATCCGGGCGACATTTCAGCTTCGCCCTTCCCCTGCTGGAACAGTCTCAAATTGTCCTCGTAGACACCAAACTCCGCAATTTGGAGGTGCAGTCGCACGGAGATTTTTTGTCTAAGGATCGATTTTTAATTGATGCCACTCTGACCGTTATTTATCAAGTTATAGATCCGAAACGGGTAGCTTTGGAATTGTCCGATCCTATAGGTGCTTTAGCAAGTGCAGTTAAGGATTGTATGGGATTAGCGATCGGGCAAATACCCCTACAACAGCTTATCAGTCAAGGACGGCTGTTGCTGCGCCAAAATTTGCTCGATCGCGTCCAAGATTTTTATACTCTTGGTTTTAACTTAGAAGACGTGCGAATTGGCGATGTCAGCTTTCCCGAAACCAACGGAGTTATTCGCCAAGTTGAGGGAATGAGTGCCCGACAGGAAGCAGAAAATGCCGCCGCCCTGCAAATGAGAATTGCCGAAGCAGGCCGTCCGATTGTTCCTCAATCTCCCGTACAGCAGTTAAACTTAATTTCAGGTAATTCTCCTGCGAGTCTTCCAGCTTCAGACACAGCAGCGGGGTTCGATCGCGATTTACAACAACTAACACAACAACTTGCTCAAAACAGCCTCCCTCCTGGGAGAAATCCTCCCCAACTTGCACCAACGGTACTCGCAAGCAGCGAGCGCAAAACAACCGCATATTTAATCTACAAACTTTCTGGAGAAGCGATCGCCCTCACAGCCAATCCTTTTACAATTGGACGCGAACCAACCAACACTCTAGTATTACAAGATCCGCAAAGTTCGCGCTATCACGCTCAAATCCGCCGCGCCACTGACGAACTTGGCAAACAGCGATATCAGCTTGTCGATAGCGGCAGTTCCAACGGCACTTTTGTGGGTGGGCAGAGGCTGGCTGCTAACGAGCCTTTTTGGCTACCAAATGGCTGCGAAATTGCGATCGGCGACCAAAAATGGATATTTCAAAATTCGTGAGTGAGAGATATGAATATTATTTAAAACAGCAGATAAACACATATTAATTCTATCGGCTTTCCTCTGTCAGGTTTCCGTAGGGGCGTTGCCAAGAGTCCCCGCCCTTTCAACACAGCTTGACAACTTCTCCCTCCCCCATTCCCTATACTCCCAGGTAGAAGTCTCTTGCCAACCCTAGGGGGGATATCTCCACAAGCATTTTGAGCGACAATTTGTCAAGATTGAAAATATAAGTAGAGGACAACTCCATGAACTTTTCTATACAATCTGTTTACAACTGGTACCGCGACACCCTCCGCAACCCCAAATACCGCTGGTGGATTATTCTGGGAACGCTGGCATATTTGGTAAGCCCGATCGACATTGCCCCAGACTTTCTCCCCGTCATCGGACAAATTGACGATGTGGCAATTGCTGTCTTGCTGATTTCCGAAGTGTCCCAAATGGCGATCGACTACTTTAAATCCCGCCAAACAGAGACAGCCTCAGCATCCGAAGCCACCGGTGCCCATTATTCTGAAGCCCAAGGCAGCACCGTTGACGTAGATGCAGTTTCTGTAAAATAATTGCCAAAAATAATCGAGCGCTACAACCCCGACTTCTTCAAGAAATCGGGGTTTTTGTTTTTTAAATGGCAACTGCTCAGATCGTGCTCCAAAGCTGGTAATTTTAACTATGATCCATCTGTGCTAACAACAAATTTTTATAGATGAAGTTTAGCGAAATAGTACAAAAACTTAACTTAGCTACCAGTCGCACCCTCACAGCGTCGGTTGCTACCGATCCGGAAATTACACGCGCGGCCCCTGTTGATGAAGCTCCATCAGGCACAATCAGTTATATAGAAGGTGCTAAATTTGCCGTTCATACAGCCACTACAAATGCTTCGGCTTTAATTTTACCGTTAGATGAAAGTCTTCAAGCTCAATGTGACGATCGCAATATTGCTTGGATTGCCGCACCCGATCCGCGATTGCTGTTTGCTCAAACGATCGCCATTTTCTATCAACCGTTTCGCCCAGCATCCGAAATTCATCCCTCAGCCGTCGTTCACCCCTCAGCAGAAATTGGTGAAAATGTCTATATCGGCCCCAACGTCGTTATTCAAGCAAAAGTCAAAATTGGCAGCAACGTTTGCATTCATCCAAATGTCGTAATTTACCCAGATGCGGAAATAGGCGAAGGCACTGTTTTACACGCTAATTGTGTCATTCACGAACGTACTCGCATCGGGGCAAATTGCGTGATTCACAGCGGTGCGGCTATTGGTTCCGAAGGTTTTGGGTTCGTGCCGACAGCCACAGGATGGGTGAAAATGGAGCAGTCTGGCTGCACGGTATTAGAAGAGGGCGTTGAGGTTGGCTGCAACAGCACGATCGACAGGCCCGCTGTCGGAGAAACCCGCATCGGCCAAAATACAAAAATCGACAATTTAGTACAGGTAGGTCATGGCTGTCAAGTAGGAAAAAATTGCGCCTTTGCTGCTCACGTTGGCATGGCTGGCGGGGTGAAAATTGGCAACAATGTAATTTTGGCAGGTCAAGTGGGAATTGCTAATCAAGCCCAAATCGGAGATGGGGCGATCGCCACTGCTAAAGCCGGAATTCACAACGACGTGCCCGCAGGTGCGATCGTGACGGGCGTTCCAGCAATTCCCCACAAACTATTTCTCAAAGCCGCAGCCGTATACAACCGTTTGCCGGAAATGTACCAGTCTTTGAGGCAAATTCAGCGCAAGCTCGATCGGTAGTCATTAGTTATTAATCATTCGTCATTAGTTAACCATTAACAGTCAACAGCAAACAGCCAACAGTCAACAGTATTATAGTTGCAACCCCTTAAATGTGGAATAGCATAAACAACCTGCGACTGCTGTCGCCGTCACTACCAGCAATTGTCAAAATAATCTTGTTTTTCTCGACTTGGATTGTTGTGTGGCTTCCCGCAGCGATTGTGCTGGCGATCGCCCTCAAATGGCATCCGCCCCAACCCCTGGGAAACAAAAAACTACCTTTACTCGCTTCCCTCTACGTGATTGTCCCCTTCATTTTATGGGGGACAAGTTGGATCGAAAACACATCTTTTGCCAACTGGGGTTGGGCTTGGCAACCCGCAGTTTTGATGTCATTACTGCGGGGATTAGGATTAGGAATAATTAGCTTAGTAATTTTATTCGGTCTGCAATTAAGCGCAGGCTGGATCGAGTTACAAATCGGGGAAATATCCACCGAAACAGGCAAAAAAAAAATTAATCCTTGGGCTTTAATTTTTAACCCTGCTAGTCTGCTGACTCTGTTATTAGGAGTGTGGATTAGCGCCACAGAAGAGTTAATCTTTCGCGGCTGCTTGCAAACAATCCTCCAGGAAGATTACTCAGTGCTAATTGCAGCAGCGATCGCCAGTTTCATTTTCGCGATCGCCCACCTAATTTGGGCCGCCAAAGAAACTCTACCGCAACTGCCAGGATTGTGGCTGATGGGGATGGTTTTAACATTAGCCCGCATCGCCGACAATGGCAGTTTAGGATTGGCGATCGGCATTCACGCAGCTTGGATTTGGGGTATAACTACCGTAGATACAGAAGGCGCAATTAAACCTACTTCTACCGTACCAGAATGGATTACAGGAATCGCCGCCAAACCGCTAGCAGGTGCAGCCGGCATTTTATTGCTACTAGCAACCGCAACCTTACTCTTCCTAACTCAAATTAGCGTTAATCTGCGCTAATTTGCGTTAATCTGCGGTAAAAATTCCGACATTAATTCAAGTGTCGATCGATCGTCACAATCGAAACAGGCCGCAACGCATCAAAACGAGTTGAATTTCCCCCAGCAACAGAACGCGACAATTGCACTTGCACGATTCGGTAACTCCAGTGCGGTTCCCGGCGCACCCGATCGCCCATCCAGCTCAAAACAGTAGCAATATCCTCAAAAGCATCCAACGCAAGCACGATCGAGCCTCCAGGGAGCAGCCGCAGCGCGCAAACGCCCAAAATTTTAGTCAACCCTCCGCCACTGCCGCCAATAAAAATCCGGTGCGGAGGACGCAAGCGGTGCAAGATTTCCGGGGCGGTTCCGTTAATCGAAAACACATTTTGCAGCCCAAAACGGCCGTAGTTGAACTCGATCGCAGAAGTACCAGAAACCGTTTTTTCGATCGCGTAAACCTCAGACTGCGGGAATAAACGAGCAATTTCGATCGACACAGAACCGTTACCAGCACCCACATCCCAGACAACTTGTCCCGGTTGCAAAGCCAATTGTGCCAACACCAACACCCGCACTTCCCGTTCCACCGTCAAACCAGGCTTGTCGCCACAACCGATAAAAGCTGCATCCGGTATTCCCAACAAAGGCAACTTTTCCAAATCCAAAGGTTCTGCCCTAGGCGGGGACTCCCGCAGCATCACAACCACGCTCAGCGGTGCAAAAGACTCTCCCAGCAAAGCTGACAGAGAACGGAGGCCCACGCGCTCCTGGGCAGAACCCAAATTTTCGCAAACCCAAAATTCGTAGCGTGTAGGCAAATCTAGAGCTTTGACCAAATTTGCCACGGCCGCCGGAGTATGAGTTTCGTCGGCGAGCACCGCAATTTTCTCGACACCGAGTTTGAGTTTTGCCGTCAGTTCCTCAAAATAACGTCCTTGAGAGCCAACAAAATGAGCGTCTTGCCAAGGGATTTGCAAGCGGTTAAAAGCCAACTGCACAGAACTGACGTGGGGGTGAAAAGTCAATTCTTCTGCCGGCAATTGGGCAATTAACAACTTTCCCCAGCCGTAGAACAGCGGGTCACCGGCCACTAAAATTACGATCGGTCGATCGCGGGGTTCCACCGTCCCCGCAGAAGGCTCTAATTCGGGTTCACTCGCCCACCAGCGCCGAATTTCCAGAATTGCTTCGGTCAAATCTTCCAACGCCCAGCGCTCTCCGTCGTGCTGGGGAAAATAGCTCAAATGGCGCTCGCTCCCTATTAGCAGAGCGGCCATTTCTACAACCTGCCGCGCCGATTCGCTCAGCCCAGCAGATCCATCTAAACCGATACCAACAACGTGTACTGTCACTTTTTAAGCAAAAAGTAAAAAACCAGAATTACTGATTTTTCCTGGTTTTTCATAAATTTTTTCCTTGACTTTACTGTCAAACAAAAATAATTAAAGCATTTAATAGCCAATATCCTGACTATTGTCACAAGCGAGAGGGGGAGAGGGGGAGAGGGGGCGAGAGAGTGGGAGAGTGGGAGAGTGGGAGATGGGGAGAGTGGGAGATGGGAAAAAATCTTCCTTCTTCCTTCTTCCTTCTTCCTTCTTCCTTCTTCCCTCTTCCCTCTTCCTTCTTCCTTCTTCCTTCTTCCCTCTTCCTTCTTCCTTCGTTAAAACTCAAAAACCGGCCATTCCGGTTGCCGGAGGTAGGTGGCCATGTCCTCAAACTTCCGCAGTTCCACTCGGTTTACGGACAGTTCTTGCGGCGTGTCCAGCCATTGCTCGTTTAACTCTGACAGCAAAGCGCACAAGCGATCGCGGTCAAGGTTCGGCCCGACATCCCCAAAATAAGCCAGAGTAATGTGGGCCGTAAAATGATATTGCTGTTCGATTCCCAAAGCCATTAAATCGGGATTTTGATAGATCGAGCGGCGAAACTCCAGAATTTGCTTGTAAGAGTTTTCGTCCGTCGGTGCCAAACAAACACCCACAGCTCTAGTCATCACCATCAACCCCAGCACTATCCAGCGAATGGGAGCGCCGCCCGCCAAGGGTTTGCAGGCGGCAAAACGATCGGCCATGCGCGAGCGCAGTTGCTCCTCAAATTCTGGATTTTTATCAGAGGCATCTCGAAAAGCGCTGTTCCAAATCAAATCGGCTACGGTTAAATGGAAGCTATCAGGAGGCAGTGCCACGAGCGCACCCTCCGCTATTTCCTGCAATAGCCGTTGTTGGCTCGAGTGCAAATTACTATAAAATGCAGCATTTTCTGCATCTTCCCCCGCAGGGGGCGTAATCACGGAATAACCTGGAAAAGGTACAGGATCTCTCCTGCCTGCTTCGTCGGGCTTAAATTTTGGAGATTCCTGAATGTGTTCCACCTGGGACTTGTAGGAGTCCAGCAGCGTCATTCGCGCCACCCGATTTACGTAAGCTTGATAAGTATCATCCAATCTTGATTTCCTCGCGGTGACAAACTCCCACACCAAATTTTATATTATGGTGCGGGCATCCAACAGTCCAATTCAGGATATGTTGGACTTGCAGAACCTGCAACTCTGATTTTTTGGGCTACTGAGCGTTTTTCATGCAAATTTACCTGTTTTGGGGGGAAGACGACTTTGCGATCGCGCAGGCTGTGACAAGTTTGCGGCAAACAGTCCTCGACCCCAACTGGGCTAGTTTTAACTATGACAAGATTATTGCCGATCGAGCCGACGCTGTGGTCGAAGGGCTCGATCGAGCCTTAACGCCGCCCTTCGGTACCGGCAGCCGTTTTGTCTGGCTGGCAAATACGACTGTAACGCAGCAGTGTTCTCCAGAACTGTTGGCCCAATTTGAACGGACGCTGCCAGTGATTCCCCCTACCACCGTGCTGCTGCTGACATCCGTCAAAAAACCCGACAGTCGGCTCAAGTCTACCAAGTTAATTTCCCAGTCCGCCCAAGTGCGGGAATTTTCACCGATTCCGCCTTGGAATGACAAAGAATTAGCCCAGCGGGTGCGTCAAGTCGCGGGCGAAATGAATGTAAAATTGACAGCCACAGCGATCGAACTTTTGGCCCAATCCATTGGCAGCGATACCCGCCAGCTATACAGCGAACTCGAAAAATTGCTGCTGTTTGCGGGCAACCGCAGCCAACCTCTGAACCCGGAGGAAGTTGCAGCACTGGTGCACTGTCACGCCCAGAATACCTTCGAGCTAGCCGATGCGATTCGCGAGGGCAATACCTCCGCGGCTTTAGATTTATTGGCCGGCTTAACTGGCCGCAGCGAGCCTGGTTTAAGGATTGTGGCTGGCTTGACTGGTAAATTTCGGATTTGGCTGTGGGTAAAGGCGATGATCCAAGCGGGCGATCGCGATGATAAAATTGCTCAAGCTCTAGATCTCGGCAATCCGAAACGGGTATACTATTTTCGTCAAGAAGTCAAGAACGCCAGCCTAGAAAAACTGCAAAAAAGTTTGCCTTTGCTGCTAGAGTTAGAAGCTTCTTTAAAGCGGGGGCGAGAAGAAATCTCAACCCTGCAAACCAAAGTTATAGAACTTTCTAGCTTGTTCCGCTGATGCGCGACAGGGCACAGGATCGGCCCCTTACTGTAAATTTTTACAACAAATTTCGATAGCGGGTATGTGCTTTATACCGGCTCACGGGCCAAAAGGTCAATAGATACTAGAAATACTCTCAGAATGGCAAAGTAGAAGTTAATGTGGTAAATAAATATTGTCCGCCGAATGCCGATCGGTTAATATTATTTGCCGGCTCTCCACCCCCCCCAAAAAAAGAGCGCTACCCATGACACAACAGAACCCGCGGGAACTGCTCAAGCAAGGCGATCCAAAAGCGATCGCATCTAGCATCAACCGTACACTCAAACCCAAAGGCATCAACGCCGATGTGACGCGGGACAACGGCTGCCTCCACATAATTCTGGAGGCAGACAAAGTACCGGATCAAATGGTATTGGTCGATTTCATCCGCACCGGCATGACGAAGCTGGGACTCGAATCAATTCACACTGTAAAGGTTTACGGGCGTCGAACAGGTGAGGGATCGCCTACGTGGGAAGATGAAATTGATCTGATGCCTGCGGATTCAATGCCTTACCCCTTGGATAGTGGAATGCCTGACGACTCTGTAGGTTTAGATGATGTCGAGCCCGAAGGCGAAGACTATTATCAAGAAGGAGAATTCGATCGAGATGACGACGAGGAAGACGAAGACGAAGACGAAGATCAAGCCCCGCCTCCGAAAAAACAATTTCCCAAATGGGTAATACCTGTGGGTATCTTAGTACCTCTGGCGGCGATCGCAGGGCTTTTCTTTACTAAAACTTTCCCCTTCGGCGACTCGAACCCAGAACCCATCGCCCCCGAAGCTGCTTCCCCTTCCCCGAAACCCGCATCTCCCGCGTCTAAAGCCGCTGCATCCTCTCCAGCCGCATCTCCGGGCACCCCACAGGCAGCCTCCCCTGCACCAAAACCCGCTCCCACTGCTGCTGCGCCAGCAAGCCCAGCTCCAGCCTCTCCTGCACCAAAAGCCGCCGCGCCTAAGCCTGACTCTTGGAGAGAAGCCGTTAACACAGCTCAGAAAGCAGCAATTTCGGCCCAGAAGGCTCAGTCTCAAAATGAGTGGATCGCAGTAGCAAGCGAGTGGCAGCAAGCGGTTAAGCTCATGAGAGCCGTACCGTCAACCAGCCCGAACTATCAAAAGGCTCAGCAAAAAGCGGCAGAGTATCAGGCTAATCTGATTGTTGCCAACCGCAGGGCGGCAGCAACGCCTTAAGAGTTTTGAGTTTTGAGTTTTGAGTTGAATACTCGATGTGCTAAAAGTCAAAAGTCAAAAGCCAAAAGTAAAAACAAGTTTTTTTACTTTTGGCTTTCTTACTTTTGGCTTTTTTCAATTTTATTTAAATTTCATTTAACTTTACCTATTGCTTTAACTCCAAAAGCTGTAATTCTTTTTCATTCAATCCTTTTTAAACCCATTCTAGTTTCATGTTTATCTCAAATCCCGTAGCATCGTCGGCCGTACAATCCAGTCAACAATCACGCTGCAGCCGGAATTGATATAACTCATCTGCGTTAATCTGTGTTGATCTGCCAGTATCTGCGGTAAAAAAAAGATAATTTCAGCAAGCGCAGATAACAATGAATTGACGCTGATTCACGCAGAGGTCGAGAATAGAGAGCTGAATGATACCGAGGCTAACAGATTTGATATGACACCAGTATTTAAGCCGATCTTTTGCTAGCTTTGGGGTAGTCTACTCTAACAAGCCAGCTACTTTTCGGTTACTAAAACGTCTTGATACTTTTAATGTAGCTTTCAGCCGAGAGCCTAATGCTGGTGTAATATTTGATAGTGGAGGGATATTTGATAGTTCTCTTAAGTCAATAGTTCGGACAGTTTTTATATAGCCCAATGGCTTATTCTCGCTTGACTTTGAGTCACTGTGGATAATTAAATCAATGTCAGCTCCACCCCTGATGCGGCATTTAATTCGACTTTATTTATGATCCTTGCCCCGCGTAAGCTTGTAGTCTCGTTCCCCAAACTGTCGTGAGTATTGAAATTCAAGAAAGTGAAATTATTCGGAGTAATTGTTTCCACCAACAAGACGGGATATGTCGCGACTAAGGACTTAACTCAGTCAGACACAAATGACGTACAAAAAGTGTGTGCTATTCGTTGGAAAATTGTAGAAGGCAACCGAGAAATCAAGCAATTAACAGGAATATAGTCTTGTCAGTGTCGGAAAGCTCGGATTCAAAGAAATCATATTGCTTGCGCTTTACTTGTATGGGTAAGGCTTAAAAGTTTAGCTGCTCGGACAGGTCGAACCATATATAAAATCAAAAATGGGCTGTTATCCAATTATTTAAGTGAACAACTGAAACGCCCCAGATTCCGATGTTTATTGTCTAAAAAATATGACAATAAACTGAGAGAAGTTTTGATTCAAAAAGCTGACACCCGAGCTCGGACGGTTGGTTGATGAGTGCCCTCCCTCGGTACGGCACTCATCAACTAACCAAGGGCAAAGTTTGGAACTTTTGGAGAGGCTATCGAAGCATTTGGACAGTTGCGTAAATCCTGCCCAGAAGAAAATTTAGTCTTTGTGGAACGGGCATCTTGCCCGTTCTTAAAAATAATTCAAGCAGAACTGCCACTAACTCCATTAATTACCGCCGCACCAATCAAATGAGCCAAACGCAAAGCTTCAGGAACTTTACCAGTGTCTGTCAAACGCTGGAGCACCAGCGCAATTACTTCTGGTTTTTCACCGCAAACTTGAAAAAAGAAAGGTTCAAAAACGTGAATTTTCCCGGCGCGACGCAACAATTCTAAGCGGTATTCCGAGTCGGGTAAATGGCGGAGGGCTTTTTCAACAGCATCTAAATCTGGTTGGCGGCGCATGACAGCAACGCAAGGAATTTGCAGGCGCGATTCTAACTCCGGAAGGTCAATAATATTGAAGCCGCCGAAAGCAATTCCGTCTAGCAAAACGAGATGCAATTGCGGCAGAAATTTGCCTCCGAGAAGTAGACCAGAAATAGCATCCGTGGCATCTAATCCGTCTGGGAGGACTTGTCCCCACACCATTCCTTCAAATCGAGTTCCGCCGCAGACTATGCCCGCCATCGACACCAGACTGCCGCTTGTACGAGAAAACGGAGCGTCGTCAAAGCCAATAACCTTAATTGTGCGATCGAGCCTGAGCAAATCTGCCAGTTTCAACTTGTGGAGTTCCCTAAACTAAAGTTTTTGAGATTAGCTTGTGTTTTACATAGTATCATATACGTTAAATAGCTCATTACTAAAAAGGTTTTAGACAATTGGCAAAAAAATACGTAGCAGCGATCGACCAAGGAACCACCAGCACCAGATTTATCATATTCGATCGCCGGGGACAGATAATTTGCAGCAACCAACAAGAACACCAGCAAATCTATCCGCAACCAGGATGGGTGGAACACAATCCCGATGAAATTTGGCAGCGAACCCAAAGCGTGATTAAAAATGCCCTTGAAATCGGCAATATCGACCCTAAAGATATTGCAGCCCTCGGTATTACCAACCAGCGTGAAACTACAATTGTTTGGAACAGAAAAACTGGCAAACCTTACGGGAATGCGATTGTTTGGCAAGATACTCGCACTCACCACATTTGCGAAAAATTAGCTGAAGTTGAGGGCAAAAATCGATTTCAAAAACGATGCGGTTTGCCGCTGGCTACTTATTTCAGCGGGCCGAAAATTAAGTGGATGTTGGACAATATTTCAGGCTTGCGGGAAGCTGCAATTAAAGGCGATGCGATTTTTGGCAATGTCGATACTTTCCTAATTTGGCACCTGACTGGCGGGGCACACATTACCGATGTTACCAACGCCAGCCGCACGATGCTGATGGATTTGCAAACTCTCGATTGGGATGCCGAAACTTTGGAAATAATGGCAATTCCCCGCCAGATGCTGCCAGAAATTCGCCCTTCAAGTCAAGTTTTTGGAACTGCAAAAGAATTGCTTGCAGGTGTTCCGATTGCTGCTGCTTTAGGCGATCAGCAGGCCGCCCTCGTCGGGCAAACTTGTTTCAGTCTGGGGGAGGCGAAAAATACTTACGGTACGGGCTGTTTTATGCTGCTGAATACCGGTGAGGCGATCGTCCCTTCAAAGCAAGGATTACTAACAACAGTCGCCTACAAGATGGGGGAATCGCCCGCTGTGTATGCTTTGGAAGGCAGTATTGCGATCGCCGGAGCTCTAGTGCAGTGGCTGCGTGACAATTTGGGCATCATCAACACATCTGCAGACGTAGAAACATTAGCAAATACAGTCGAAGATAGTGGGGGAGTTTACGTTGTCCCGGCATTTTCGGGACTCTACGCACCCTATTGGAAAGACAGCGCGCGGGGAGTAATTGCAGGTTTAACTCGCTACGTGACTAAGGCACACATTGCCCGCGCAGTATTGGAAGCGACAGCGTGGCAAACGCGGGAAATATTGGACGCTATGAATCAGGATTCAGCAGTGCAGCTTTTGTCTTTAAAAGTAGACGGAGGAATGGTGGTAAATCACACGCTGATGCAGTTTCAAAGCGATGTTTTGGGAGTGCCTGTGGTGCGGCCTGTGGTAGCAGAAACTACTGCACTCGGTGCGGCTTATGCGGCTGGTTTGGCGGTGGGTTTTTGGAGTCAGCTAGCCGAATTGCGGGACAATTGGGCGGTGGATTGTATTTGGGAGCCGAAAATGCCGATCGCACTTCGCGAGCAAAAATATCGCTTTTGGAAAAAAGCAGTTTCCCGCACATTCGATTGGGAAGAATAAATCGCTGAGTTAACCCCAAAATGCGTATTTAGTGATATCATTAAATCAGCACTATTTTTCAACTTGCAAATACAAAATGATTTCGCTAAAGAACTTAAAAAAAATTCTCACCGCCTTTGTATTGATACTGACACTGGCATTTGTAGAAATCGCCACTAATTCCCAAATCGCCCTCGCAGATACAACTACAAATCCCACAACGGCAGCCGAAGTCTTCAGCGCCAACTGTGCAGGCTGTCACATCAACGGCAGCAACATTATCAGGCGCGGCAAAAACTTGAAACAAAAAGCCTTAAAAAAATACGGTATGGATTCCATCGCCAACATTTCCAACTTAGTAACCAACGGCAAAGGTATTATGCCCGCTTACAAAGATCGTTTGTCGGAACAACAAATTATCGATGTTTCAGCTTACGTGCTATCCCAAGCTGAAACTGATTGGAAATAAACCAGACTATCTACATTGTAAGATCAGGTTGAGCGCCTAACTTCAGGAAACCAAGCCGAGGTATAATGTAGGGGCAGGTTTAGCGCCTAACTTGGTCACAGATGAATAATCTTTATACAAAACCTGCCTGCTTCTTGTCTTCTATTATTCATCCCTTAATAATCTCACTACAAACCTGTGCTTTTTTCTGTTTTTTGCTAAAAAAATGTAAATTATTGGAGGTATTGGAAGTTGAAAAAATCTTATTGTTGGCGTCGCATTTTAACTATTATTAGCTTGTGCTTGTATATAATCTTAGCGGTTAGCCCGCCCGCTTTCGCCTCGATTCACAAATATCCAGAAACTGCAGAGACAGTAATGTTCCGATCCGTACAAAGCCTGCGTGATACAGATGACAAAGCATGGCAAGTTGTTTTGTACAAGCGAGTCAAGTCGGGAGTAGTAAAGTCTTTAAATCTGAGATTAGTAGGATTTCCAGGAACAGAAATGCAGCACCCTGTTCCGCTGAAAGTTGCTGCGGGCAAGCGCGAAATTGGCAATGCTAATGATATTTGGAAAGAGTCGGGTTTGCCAATTAATGTCGGAGAATACGATTTCAAATCAATAATTACACAATTAGAAAGTAATCGACCTTTGCTGTTGAATTTGCCCGTGAAAAATCAAAAAGAAACAGAATTGCTGGTTCCTCCCTTTGCTGTCAGAGAATGGCGGCTGTTGCTAGACAGAAACTAAATATACCAATTTAAGCGCACTCTACATTTAAAATCCTTACAATTTTCAATGTCACAAATCGCTATGTTTAAATTATGTCTTAAGGTAGATTTAACGTGTTTGAAGGATAATGTGGTCTGACCAAAACTAAATATACCAATTGAATTTAATCGCACTCTACAGTTAAAATTGATACAACTTCCCCTGTCACCAATCGGTATGTTTAAATATGCCTTAAGGCAGATTTAACGTATTTGGAGGGTAATCAGGAAACAAACAAAAAGCTGAGTTAGTCGGGTGACACAAATCGAGTGTTTTAACGTGCGCGTCTTCAGGGTGAATCTAATATGACTTTAATCAGTAAAATTGTCCGAAAAGCTTTGGCAACAGGTTACTTAACGGTTGAGGCCGAAGAACTGTTGCGACAGCAGTTGCAGATGACTAAGTACGGTTTAGAAGATTTTGAGGCTTTTATTACTTTGCAAAAAGAGGTGATGGAAGGGAGGGTGAAACAGCAAGCTTTGGAATTGTTACGATCGCGCAAATGTTCTGCAACGGCTTAAATCCACTCCGATCGACCTTTTGGATAAAATAAGGTCGATCGACCTTCGTATGTCGATCGGTCTTTCGGGCGCCGGCTAGGAGGGCCCACCCCACAAGAAAATTCACTCTTTGTGGAACAGGCCCGAAAGCCTGTTCATAAAAATGATACGCCCAGCCTGGAAAAAGGTTTCTACTGCATTCCTAGCTGTCGCCTTAACGCTTCTGGAACATCAACGGCTGTATCCAAACCTCGAACATTCTCCCACTTTGTATTTTCGTTCCATTTGACATCGCCAAAAGTGCGATCGCTGATGTATGCGCCGCTGAGGTTTGCGCCACTGAGGTTTGCGCCACTGATGTTTACGCCACCGAGGTCTGCGTAGCTGAGGTCTGCGTGACTGAGGTCTGCGCCGATGAGGTTTGCGCCGCTGAGGTTTACGCTGTTGAGGTCTGCGCGGCTGAGGTCTGCGCGGCTGAGGTCTGTGTCGCTGATGTCTGCGCCGATGAGGTATGCGCGGCTGAGGTTTGCGCCGCTGAGGTCTGCGCCGCTGAGGTTTGCACTGCTGAGGTCTGCGCCGCTGAGGTTTGCACTGCTGAGGTTTGCGCCATAAAGGTCTGCGCCGCTGAGGTGTGCACTGCTGAGGTCTGCGCCGCTGAGGTCTGCCTCAATGAGATATGTACCACTGAGGTGTGCGCCCCTAAGGTTTGCGTCAATGAGGTCTGCGTTGCTGAATTCTGCGCCGTTGAGGTTTGCGCCACTAAGGTTTGCGCCATAGAGGTCTGCGCCACAGAGCTCTGTGCCACCTAAGTTTGCGCCACTGAGGTTTGCGCCGCTGAGAAATAGCCCAACAATTTGCAGAAACCCCCAATTCCCAACACAATAGCTATAGCTGATGAGACGCAATAACCGATTGCTATCGTCAAGCTTGCCTTCATCATTAGGCTTCCCGCAAGGATAAAACACTATTTTGTCTTTCAATTCATCTATTTGCTGCCCGTAACGGTGCAACTCCAACAGCAAAATCATCACATTCAAACCAGTATAAACATCTATTTGTCGCTGTCCCAATTTTTGGGTTTTCAATTGATCTCGCAGTAGGCGCATCTTCTTCTGAGGAAAATTTTCCGGCGGCGCATCAATAAATTCCCCCTCGCACCACCGCAGATAAAAATTTTCCAAACGCTGGAATAACTCCACAGGGCGAAACAGATTTTCCTCGCCTGGAGCAGCCGGAGTTGTTAACAACCCCATCAAATATTCCACAATTTCTTCTGTCAGCGGCCCATAACCCAACAAATCATAAATTTCCCAGTCCATATCAGAGTCTTTAGTATTAAATCCTCTACCTCTTCTTGCTGGTTCTGTCCACTCTTCCAGACTTTCTTTCAATCGTTCCGCACACAGAAATTCACCAAAACTCTTGTGTACAAACTCTACAGAACCTTCTTTGCTGCCTTGCTGAAAATAAAAAACCGCCAAAGCATTTCTTAGAGGATTGTCGCCGATCCGTTTTTGTGCCTCTTCAAGTAATGCTTTAACCGAGTTGTCTTCTCTCAATCGTTCCTCAATCATCGCTACAGGAGCCCATTCTCCTCCAGACTGCACCACGCACAACGCTGCTTCTGTCAGGATGCGCCGCAAATCCTCTGTTTCCAGTCCTGTCAAATCTTGATTGAGCCTCTTCTTGAAGTTGTCAGACCGCTGTTTTGTGAGTACCCAATTCACAGCTTGGTTGTAAATCAAAATTTTTGCTTGAGTGCTGTTAGTTCCTTGAAAATCCTCAACTTTCAAGATTTTGTCCCGGTGCATCGCCGCTAACAGATAAAGCAAGAGCGGCTCTCGCGACAGTTCTGATTTTACATTCTCTGGACAGCATTCATCTTGCAAAAAATGCTTAAAAGCAGAGGTTTTTTCCGCCCCAAATTGGACTTCCCACTTGCTCAACCACTGTTGCTGTAGTCCGTAACCCATTATCTGAACTTCGACTCGATCCAAGTTATCTGGCAGTTGCCTTTCAATTCCTTGCAAAGCTAAAGTTCTGCCAGTAATCAAAATCCGGTGTCTCATTTCTGAATTCTTATCGCAATCCTGCTGAAATTGCCCTACTTGCTTGAGAAAGTCCTCTAAACCGCCGCTTTTTCTCCCTTCCATCAGCCAATACGGTTCAGTTAAGAGCTATGCAGTGCTTAAAACAATAAATACAGGAGGATTCATTATTATTCCAGTACCTC
>NZ_JAUBQB010000083.1:0-30800 GCF_036701035.1 Microcoleus sp. Pol7_B2
TACTGGAATAATAATGAATCCTCCTGTATTTATTGTTTTAAGCACTGCATAGCTCTTAACTGAACCGTATTGCAATTAAGTCCTTCTTTCCTTTTCTTCTTGCTGCTACTAAATTTTCTCTTTTCCCCCGTTTTCCTGATCTTTCGCCATAGACTTTCTTTCCTCTTTTTGCCCAGGCATAGACAGAACCTTCAAATTCCTCAAATCCTGACTCATCAATAAATACAAGACTTTTGCTGCCATAAAGTTTAATTAATTCTCTCAGATTCCTGTAATATTTCATTCTTTATTCTCTATTTCTTTCTTTATAGCGAAGGTGTTTTTTTTTGGTAATTTTCAGTTTTTTTAAGGCATAGCAGATGGCACTAGGTCTGACCGAGAAAGTTCTTGCTCTTTCTACTAATCTTGCTTCCGGATTTTTTTCAACATCTTTTTTGAGGGCTTCCCAATCTAGCTTTCGTTGACGGTGATTGACCTGAGTTGGTCGAAGGTCTTCCCTACCTAACCATCTATAAATTGTTGCTCTTCCTACCTTAAATATGGCGGCAGCTTTCGTTATACTCCCTCCATTTTCCACATAATTGACTACTTTTTGTCGATAGTCTAGACTGTAAGCCATTTTTTTCTAATTAACTATTTTTATCGATTTTATCATGATCTTACCTCTGTCTCACATTTATTTGAAATGACTATATAAGTAGGGCATTAAATTACTTTTTGCGTAAGTAAGCGTAAAAAACGTACAACAGATAGAGCCTGTGCGTCCTGGACTGTTATCCTCTCTTTCTTGTCACAATCCCTTGACTGGGACTGAACAGCAAAGCCACTAAAAACAACCCAAAAACAACTAATACAATTGCCGCCCCAGATGGCATATTCAAATAATAGCTGAGATACATACCAGTTACGCTAGCTGTAATCCCAATAATTGCTCCCAATCCCATCATTAAATGTAGCTCTTTTACCAACAAATACGCCGTTATTCCCGGCCCGATTAACAGAGAAATTACTAACAGCGCCCCCACAGTTTGCAAACTCGCAACAATCGTCAGCGTAATCGCCGAAATCATCCCCAAGTAAATCAAGTTTACAGGTAAACCGGACGCTTGCGCCCCCAGCGGATCAAAAGTATAAAAGAGCAATTCTTTGTAAAGGAGTTTAACTGCTACCAAAATAATCAAAGTTATGACAAAAGTCTGCTGCACGTCAGCCGGTGCAACTGACAAGATATTCCCGAACAAAAACCCGTCTAAATCTAATTTGGTTGTCCGCAACAGGCTAATCAGCGTGACACTAATGGCTAAGAAAGTAGATAAAATTAATGCCATCACGGCATCAATTTTTAGACGAGATTGCGATTGAATCCATGCCATAATTACCGCGCTGATAATTCCCGATATAAACGCGCCGATCGAAATATTGAAACCTAAAGAAAAAGCTACTGGCAATCCTGCTAATACCGAATGGGCAATCATGTCAACCATCATTCCCATTTGCTGTACAATTAAGTAGGAACCGACAACGGCACAGAGAATTCCTAGCAAAATGCCGACGGCGATCGCATTTCGCATGAACTCGAATTGTAGTGGCTCACTTAGTAGGTTTAACATTGAATTATGTTAATAAGAGGATTTTTTCAACTACAATAAACTGCACAGGCGGGACGCCCGTGCCACAATCAACTTTAAAGATAAATCTTTTTTTGCTTAGGCAGCAACTAAACTTAAATCGTATCCATAGGCTTTTTGAATATTGGCTGCGGTGAGGACTTCCCGGCAGGAACCAGTTGCAATTAACTGCTTATTTAGCAATAATAAATTGTCGTACTGTTTTAAAGTTTCACCTAAATCGTGGCTGATTACTAGCAATGTTTTATTCTCAGCTTTTAGTTCGGCAAAAATATCGAAAATAATTTCTTCGGTTGCTTTGTCGATCGCGTTAAAAGGCTCGTCGAAGAAGAATAAATCGGCTTGTTGGGCGATCGACCTTGCTAAAAAAATCCGCTGCTGCTGTCCGCCAGACAGTTCGCCAATTTGTCGATCGCGCAAATCCCACATTCCCACCCGCAGCAAAGCAGCTTTGACCAATTCTTGCGACTGCTTCGAGGGACTGCGAAACCAACCTGTCTGGACGGTTCGCGCCATCATCACCGCATTCCACACCGTAATCGGATAATCCCAGTCAATTTGCGATCGCTGCGGCACGTAAGCCACGCGCGACAACTGTTCCTTCAGCAGCCGCCCCTGATATTTCACCAAACCCCGACAGGCCGGGATCAATCCCAACATGGCTTTCACCATCGTGCTTTTCCCCGCGCCGTTGGGGCCGAACACACCAGTTAATTGTCCGGCATCTAACTGGAAATTCACGCTGTTGAGGGCCGAAATTCCTCGATAATTAACAGCCAAGTCTTGCACTTCTAACATAATTCAAACTTTTGAGAACGATTCTTGTTCGTAGCTACTAGAATAGGATAACTCGAAAAAGCAATAACGATTATCGTTCCAAAGGTGAAAATGTTAAAGAAGTTGGTTGGAAAAACCCGCAGATTGTGGGGGGTGGCTGTTTTGGCGATCGGCTGCGGAGTGGTTGGGTGCAGTGGAGGTCAGAACGCAAGCAATCCGGTGTCAGAGAGTCCGGCCGCGACTCAAACTCAAGCCAGTCCCGCCGCCAACTTGCCCAAAGTCGTCGCCACGACTGGCGTTATCTGCAACCTAACAAAAGAAATCGCTCAAAGTTCGATCGACACCACCTGTCTAATCGAGCCGGGAGACGACCCCCACGCCTACCAAACCAAGCCGGAAGACCGCAAAGCGATTGAAACAGCAAATCTAATTTTCTACGGCGGCTACAACCACGAACCCAGCATCATTAAGTTAATTGAATCTAGCAATAATTCCGCACCCAAAATCGCCGTCCACGAACTCGCCGTTCCCAAACCGCTGATGGGCAAAGACGAGCACGAACACGAACACGGTGAAGATAAAGCGGAAAACCAACCCCATGCAGAAGGCGAAAAAGTCCCTGACCCTCACGTTTGGCATAACCCTGAAAATGGCATCCGTATGGTAGAAACAATTCGCGATGAATTGAGCAAAGTTTCCCCCGCCAATGCTCAACTTTATGCCAAAAATGCAGCAACCTTAACAGATGAGTTGCAAAAAATAGATACTTGGATAAAAGCTCAAATTGCGACTATTGCACCCGAAAAACGCAAATTAGTAACAACTCACGATGCTCTGAGTTACTATGCCGCTGCTTACGGTTTGGAGATGGCTGGAGCTTTGCAGGGTGTGACGACAGAGGAACAGCCCACAGCAGCAAGAATTGCCGCATTGTCCTCAGAAATTAAGAGCACAGGAGTGCCGACAATTTTTGCCGAAACCACAACTAATCCGAAGTTGATGGAGACTGTGGCGAGGGAGGCAAATGTCGAGATTTCCGACAAAGAACTTTACAGCGACGAGTTGGGCGGCCCCGGCACGGGTGCTGATACATATCAGGGAATGTTGAAAACTAATACTTGCGCGATTATTTCTGGCCTCGGTGGCAATTGTACTTCTTTTGCCGGAGAAACTGCACCAAATCCCAAACCATAGAATTTTCTAAAGTTTGCCTACTAGCAAGCACCTTACCTTGGCTGGGTACGCAGAAAAAAGCAGCGCTCGCAATCGCAGGGGTTTTCGATTGCAAACGCTGCGTTGGTAGCGATGACTTTAAGGTGAATTTGGCTCCTCGGTACTGGGGGGTTTTTGGCCAATTCCTAATTGCTTCTTAGAGGATTTTAAGTCTTTCCAAAGCATCTTAATATCTTTATAGGCTTTCTCAGCGCTAATTTTACCCCCTGTTTCCAGCGAGCAAATATAAGTTATTTTTTGAGCAAACTCCTGCAAGTTGGCATTAAACGCCAAGTTTTCTGGCGTGAAATCACCGTAGTAGCGATTGCGAGGATGTAAAAAATCTTCCCGCTCTTTCATTGCCCCCTCCTAATTAAACTTTTGGTATTCAACTTTTGGTTCGGTCTCTGCTGTTAATAGCACTATTTGTACTCAGTATCGCGGCGCTAACTTGCTTCTATTGTATTGCGTAAGTAGCAATTGTGCTTTTTCGCTCTGTATTTAGTCTATTAATGCAGTCTTAACCTTAAGTTAGCTTTATCTTAACTTTTCTTTAACCTAAAAGCAAAAAAATTGGGAAATGCGCTGTTGGCATCTCCCTTTAGATATATTTGGCAGTTGTTGATTAACCTTTTCTGAAGCGGAATATTTATTTGTGGCACTCGCAGCCTGTGTGGCCGCAGCCTTGGCCGTTGGGGTGCCCGTCAGCGCAAGCACTGGAACAGTATGTTTTGCCGTTTTTTTCAATGGCTTCGCTGGCGTTGACAACGCACGAACATGAAGGACAGGCACATTTTGTTTGGGTGGCAGTAGTCATTTGAGCTTCTCCTGGTGGGGTTGTGGATATCTACTAATATCTGAACACATATTCAGATATTAGTCAAGGGAATGTAAAATTTTTGTTACAAAAGGTTTGCCGATCGCACTAAAATGAAAATGAGAATTAAAATTAGCCGGAAAAAGATGTCACCCAACTCTGCTGTTAATGGAGCGATAAGTCAGCCTCACCAACAAAACGATACACCAATGTGCGATCGACCGCACCTAGTTGACAGTGTAAGGGCAGGGGACATCCAAACACAAGTTCTCAACACCGCAAAAGCTCAGCGGATGGCTGAGTTTTTCAGTCTTTTGGGAGATGCGAATCGCCTACGGCTGCTATCGGTTTTGGCAAAACAAGAACTGTGCGTGTGTGACTTGGCTGCAGCGTTGAGTATGAGCGAGTCAGCAGTATCGCACCAGTTGCGGGCATTGCGGGCGATGCGGTTGGTAAGTTACCGCAAGGTTGGGAGACAAGTTTTTTATAGTTTACTCGATCGCCACGTTTTTGAACTTTACCAAGCAGTCGCCGAACACTTAGACGAAGCAGATTAAGCTTTTGGGCATTGGGCATTGATAATGGATTTAAAATTGTGTAGGGGCGGCTTTTACCAATAATTTCAGCCTAAGACCAATAATCTCGTAAACCCGCCCTCACCAAACTCAGTATCAATCTTGGACGGTGTGGCCCGTAGCAACAACCGCCTGTGTAATAGACTCTTCAGAAGCTTGAGCTTCTACTGTAACAGTCTTAGCTGCGACATCCACATTGACAGTAGCATCGGAGTCAACAGTTTTGATGGCTTTGGTAATTGTATCAGCGCAGCCAGAGCAGACGATCGAGGGAACGTTAAGTAGTATTGCCATAATTAAGCAAAATTTCGTAGATGACAGTATTATTTTTTATTTTAATCTAAATTCGTGAAACACGCGCTTTCCCGGATTTCGGCAGGGGTTTCAACCCCTGCCTCAAAGCTCAATTCGGTTTTAACCGACTGTAGAGTTTGACCTTAAAAGTTATAGATTATTTCCTACCCATATCACTTCAAACTTAATACCTCTGAAGGCACATTAATCTCGGGTATGCGGCGCCCAACGGCGGCGGCTACAGGCCGCAAACTCGCAACTAAATCTACCATATCGGGTAAAGAAAGAGCTTGCCGCGCGTCAGAAACCGATTTTTCTGGTTGCGGGTGACACTCAATAATTAATCCGTCTGCACCGCAAGCAACCGCTGCTTTGGCTAGTGGTGCGACTAATTCTCGCTTGCCGACTGCGTGAGAAGGGTCTACTATTACTGGCAAATGAGTTAACTGTTTCAGCGCTACGACTGCACCTAAATCTAATACGTTTCGGGTGTAATTGTCGAAGCTGCGGATGCCTCTTTCGCAGAGAACTACATGAGGATTTCCGTGGCTGAGAATGTATTCGGCGGCCATCACAAATTCTTCGATTGTGGCTGATAAGCCGCGTTTTAGTAAGACTGGTTTTCCGGCTTGACCGATCGCCTTTAGTAACTCGAAGTTTTGCATATTCCGACTGCCTAGTTGCAGCATATCAGCATAGGTGACAACAGGATCGATTTGGGCGATCGACATTACCTCTGTCACGACGGGCAAACCGTAACGCCGGCTGACATCGGCTAAAATTTCCAGTCCCTCAATTCCCATCCCTTGGAAAGCATAGGGAGATGTGCGGGGTTTGTAGACTCCGCCTCGCAAAGCTTGCACGGAGGCGGCGGATAGTTGGCGGGCGACTGTTTCCATTTGTGCAGGACTTTCGACGGTACAGGGGCCGCCGATGATTAATAATTCTTGGCCGCCGACTGAGACTGTTTCTGAGAGTTTGACGATTGTTTGGTGTTCGGGATGAGATTTGGTTACGAGTTTGGCTTCTAACATGAGGGAATTCTCCTGGAAATTTAAGTGGGTGGTTGACAACAAAAAACCCGGCACTTTTAAGAGTTCCGGGTTGGTGCGAAAAGACAGCGCGACAATTTACCCAGAACTTTTGTTGGGCCAAAAATAAAAGCTGTAGTACCAGTTACTGAATAATGTCATTGCTGTTTTCGCTTGTACTCGATTGGTTGTTGGGAAAAGAAGTAGAAAAAACAAAACCGCAGGTGTTAATCTGCGGTTCGCCCGGATGTTCACAGTGAATTACCAATTCACTCCGGGCGAACTTGGCTGTACCAAAAATAAAAATAGCTGTTGGCTGTGAACATAGCTGAAGTGCTGCGATTTGTGGATTAAACACAATACTATTGCACAAGCTAGCACAGGGACACTGGGATGTCAAGCATTGTTTGTCAAATGTAGGGAAAGGGCAAGGCCCATGGGTGTCATCGTCTTAAGCCGACTATCTGCCAGTCCGCGAGTCCGCTAGGGAATTCAACCCCTGCCGGACTATGGATTTTACCCTAAGTTGAAACCAATGGGCTTTGCGGTTTCCCTACTATGATGTTAATCCCAGCCGAAGTCTCGATCGCACAATTCGGCTAGTCTTTGGTTGTGCGATCGAAAATATGCTCTCAATTGCTCGTATACTGTCTCGCTGATGGGGGGATATTGGGTGGCGTTGTATTTTTCGTAGGTTTGTAGTTGGTGGGGCGGCAATTCTAGAAATTCTAAGACGCTGTTGTATGTGCCGAAGGGATTGGTATACAAGTCTTCGCTTTTGAGGATTAAAAGTTGTGATTTGGGAAAAAGTTGCATCCAGGCTGGGAGTTGATCGGCGTAAATGCCGCGCGTTAGATAACTGTGGTGTTGGTGTTCGTAACTGTAGTAGTTTGGGTTGGCTATGAGTTTTTCTATTTCGCCTTTGAGTCTTTCGGGTTCGGAGGCGATCGCACTTTCTAATGATAAGGATTCGTAGCCTATTTTGATATAGTAATAATAGTGGGAGATTGCGCGTTCTACTGGGTTTCTCAGCAGGGCGATTATTTTAACTTTGGGAAATAAATCGTGGATTCGTTGCGGAACTTGGGGGTGACAGATGTAGTAGGGGCTGGCTTCTCCGGTTAGTAGATTTTCGCCTGTTTGGGGCTGGGGAAATTGGGCATAGTACCAGTCGGGGCTTTTGTCGAAGTTGAAGTCGAAGTAATGGATTTCTTTTTGGGCAGCGGGGGCGATTTGGGGATGTTGGATTAAGTAATTGTACAGGGATGTTGTGCCGCCTTTTTGGGCGCCGATGATGATAAAGTCGGGGGCTTTGGGAGTTTGTTTCATGGGTGGGGGTGGTAGGTTTATATTTGGCACTTGTACTGACAGTGCGCCGGGGGTCAAATGGAAATTCGATCGCACTTTGACGCATTACGGAAATTGGATCGCACTTTGACGCATTACGGAAATTGGATCGCCCAATTTAGATTTGATCCCGCTGACAGGCATAACCACTCCATCGGCCGATCGTGATTGTGGATTCCGGTGGTTGAAAGCGCTAGCAACGCGAACACACCAACAAAGCCCGCCAGACAAGGACTGGGAAATAAATCGGATACGATCCCGATCACTGTTTTTGGGTGATCGAATTCACTCTCGCTCTGGCGACTGACATTTCAATTTAACTAGATTAGAGTGGAGTTAGGAAGATCTAATTCGTGCGGGGTAAATTTTTCGCGAAAAAATATATTATCGGCGGCGATTTTGGTTGCGGGTTTGTGGGTTTTATTTTTCAGCCAAGGTACAGATTTAAATTTGTGCAAGAGGCTGATATGCAAGTTGCAAAAAATGGGAACAATAAAGATGGGATTGTACTGTCGAGCAGTAACTACCAGCAATACCATCTCTGAAATTATTCAGGAAGGCGTCAATGTTTAAGAGCAAATTATCCAAAGTTATCGTATCCCTGCTGCGGCGGATTGCTGGTGTTACCAGATCCGGGGCCAAGCGGCTGATGAGAGCAATGTTGCAAGCGCTGATGGCTATGGGCCGCAGGGCAAGACTACCGATGGCGGGGTTTGTGCTGCCGACGGTGACGATGGTGTTGCTGGTAGTGATTTTGTTGACGGTGGCGATTACCCTGCGATCGTTTGATCGGGCTAATACAGCGCGTAACGTGCGCGTGAGCCAGCAGGTGCTGGCGGCCGCGACTCCGGCGCTCGATCGGGCAAAAGCGAAAATTCAGTATGCCTTATCCCCTCAAGGAAGCGGAACACTTGACACACCATCAGACTTGAGCGTTTACCAAGCGATGGATTCAGATCGGTTTAAATTTGGAGATGAGGATGTTCTACAGATTAAGTTTGATATTGATAATTCAAATGTAATTGAGCCTGCCCCTGCCGATCTCACTAAAATTAATGAAAGCGAGAGGATAAATACCGCTTGGAGGTTCCCTGTAGATACTGACAACAATGGTAAATTTGATACCTACACTCTATACGGGATATATTTTCGCAGCCCACCTCGGGATCTGAACACAGGAGAGTTTAATAGAGCTAGAAAGGGTTTAGAAGCCCGAACCCCTCCGATGTCGGTATCTCAAGGTTCTACTAACGCGATCTGCAAGGCCGCAGCAGGTACTAGCGCTAGTTTGGTAGGCAGTTCGGACTGGTACAAAGCAGATGGCGTACTCAAAAAAAGCTTATTTGTTTACACAGTGAACGTGCCGATCACTAATATTACGGGAGTAGCCTCAGCAGCAAACTACGAAATATTTAAAGGAACTCAAAGTTTCTCAGCTTTGGAGTATCAACAAGACCAAAAACGCATTCCCCTACAAAATAATGCGGTGGTGTATGAAGATGATTTAGAAGTATCTCCCGGCCCGGCGCTGCGTCTCAACGGACGGATATTTACTAACAGTAACTTTATGGTCACTACGACTTTCAATGGTCCGGTGGCATTCTATCTCGTTAGCAGCAAAGAATCTTGTTTCTACGACCTAGAAAATAGCAAAATAGTCGTTAGCGGTAATGTGGTTAACGGCTGGTCGGGAAGTAATGGCAACACTGGCAAAGACATAGCCGTTCATCTATTTGGGAAAGAGGCTACCGATCCAATCATCACAAAAGCAATCAAAGGCGGCAGCGACCAATCTGTAGCCTACAAAGATGGTGCTTTGGGAGTGATGTACAATAACAAGGCTTATTCCGATCGCATCGGTCTGTTAGTTTCCGAACAGGAAAAAAATCCCGCTGCTTCCGATCCCCAGGAAGTTAAAAATGCCATTGCCACACAAGTTCAAGAAGAAACTGACCCCACTCCTCCCAGCACCGATCGTCAAAACGAGATTCGTCGAGAAAACCTGGAATCTTACTTTAGATTGCGAACCCGGAAAGTGCCTTTTGCAGAAGTGCCGGCCACTGGAGACGCATTGGCTGGCTTTGTTGATCCCATAACAAAACTGGTGACTACATCTCCATTCGGCGGTACAGGGGAGGAACTGCGACCGGTGGATGCCTGGGTTATGCCTTTGGACACCAACACTAAACTCGATACAACAAGTGTCAGGCTCAAAGCCAACAGCCCGGAAAAGGTAGAGGAAGATAATAAAGAATCCGAGTTAGGCGATCGCATAGTCGTAGGGAACAATCTACCAGCACTAAGGTGGAGAAGCGATTTGAACCCTCCCAAATTTGTGGGTGAAGGTGAGGAAGGAAGAGACACATTAACAGGAGTTAATTGGCTGGATGGGGGCCAACGCTACCGAGAACCCCAAGTGAGACAGTTCGCTGATGTAGGGGGAGCAGAGAGGGACGGCTTCTGGGAAAAGAGTGCGGCCCAAGCACCTCAAACAGCAGTTGATGCCATTGGCGGATTGCGGGTAATTACGGGTGCGGGTGTTTACGAGCGCACCAACTCTTTTCTGCCACCTCCTAAAGTCTTCAACCCTGCTGCTAATGCAGTATCGGATTTCTACGACGATCCAGCAACTACTGCTGTAGAAAAGTTCCCTGTTGTTTGGCCCGACTCCATGCCGATGTCGCCAGGCCCGAACTCTAAAGTTTATAACAATAATCCTGCTGGTACTATTGGCTGGACTGATTTGACGGCTGCTACTTGGAACACTTTGCCCACCAATGGAACTCCACCAGGAGGAGCAGCCAGTACCATTGACCCCAATACTCCTCAGTATGCTAAGGGTGACTTGCGGATGCGCGCAAGTGCGATCTATCACTACGCAGACAACACAAGCGATCAAACTGCTAAATTAGCTGATACCCCGCTGGCTTGTGTCAGCAGCTATTACGATCCCAGCTACCGATACAGCAAAGGTGGAACTTTATTTGATTCCAGTCTCAACCGTCCAGGTTTGCCATTGGGAAGCAACGCAAATGGTAAATCCCACAACGGCATCGTCTACGGCCCTCCTGCAGCCAGACCGCCCGGTGCAACTCTGACGGCAGGTCTCCTGACTGACCCATCAACTCTCACTTCAGTAGGAACACCAGAGAATCGCTTGAATTATCAAGCCAGTCTCGTCTTTCCTGACGGTCGGTTTGTCAACGAGAACTTAAGGAAGGCTTTGCAGAAGGCTGACGGGGAACGCAGCTTGTCGGAAAAAGCTGCGATCGACTCTACTCTTTGCTCTTTAGGAATTTTGGGCGGCATTGCTCCCAACACTGCTTATCTCGACCACGGGACAATTCGAGAAGTTGCTTTTCTCAATCCCAGGGAAGTTAAGGCGATCGACAAAGATGACCCAAGCACTGCGGTAGACGAGACTTATAGCCTCAGCAGTCCTTTGGCATCTTCCGGCGGTAGCGGCTTGATGGGTGCCGCTCAGAGGGCAAAGCTAACCGGACAATACGACAATCCCCTAGCGGATAGGCAACCCCTAGAAATCCGAGTCACCCAATTAGATATCGATAAGCTCAGGAAGAAAAATTCGATCACTTACAAGCGATTGCCCGTCATCAACACCCTTAACCCAGAGTATATGCTGCCTTACAGCGGCCTAATTTACGCCAGCCGTGATGATGCAGCACCCGATCGCAGCGATCGTACTCCGAATAGTCTGGGCACTGGCATTGATACAACCCGCAGCCAGCTAAGCAGCTCAACAGATTCTCGGCTAGACCCCAGCCGCCGCCCCCACGGAATTATGCTGATTAACGGATCTAGCTTGGGTCGCCCGACAACTGTAAGCACGGTGACCGACGTACTCAAAGAGAAGGGTCTGCTGTTGACTTCTAACCTGCCGGTGTACATCCAAGGCGAATTTAACAAACACACCCACAGAGAATTTGGTACAGGTGTTGCAACTGCTTTTGATTGGACTCCTAGCAATTTCTACGGTCGCCTGGGTACAACCCTGAATCCCAATTTTGCTTGTCGCCTCGGCGATCCTCGATACCCTGGCAAATGCTCGGGCAGCGATAATTGGCGAGCAGCAACAGTGCTCTCGGATGCGATTACCCTACTCTCTGAGCCAGTGTCAGGTAATTTACAGGATGGCTTCCGGTACGGTGTCCGCAATCACGGAGATTTTGACCTGAGAAATAATGCAGGTAGCGCAATTGTCGGCTATGACTTGAATGGGGACGGTAGTATAGGTACTAATACAGTTAGTGAAGCTACCTTCGGCTTTGACCTCAATGGAAATGGGACTACGAACGATACGGGCGTTACGGCCGTTAAAGAGACCGATGTAACGGCTAAAGCCGCTCGCAGGATTAACGGTTTCGGTGCTAACAACTACGTCACTAACGGTTTGAGTAGCGGTGCTGCTTTTGACATTATCAACCAAGAAAAGTTGGGGCAAAGCGCCGGGACTAGCGTTACACCAACAGACACAAACTACAGGACTACCACAGGTGTTGCTCCTAACAGTTCATACTTCAACAATTTCGTTACGCCAGTTCAGCGACGGGCTAATTTTCCAGAATATGTAATGGAAATCTGCCGGAAGCTGCCTGTTTCAGCTTGCGGGCCTAATGACTGGGTAGTTGGTATTGATGCTGGTACTGTTGGGGAGTTTAATGGTGAAATAGAACCGGCAAGCGCTGTCCCAGCAGGTACAGATCTCGCTAAAGTTTTATCAGGTACAACAGCTACACCAGCTCTAGATCCAGCCGATCGCAGATATCCCCGTCGCGTAGCTTTTTTGCGAAACAGCTCAGGTGCTAACCAAAATAAACTGGTACTGGATGGCACTATCCCTGTGGCCCTGGGAATTAATAATAGTAGCAAGGTAGGTCACTACGCGGCAGGAGGTAGCGTCAATGTAACGATATCTAGTGGTGCGCTTGCTGTACCCACCACCGCTGGTCGGCCTGAGCCCAAACCCAACGCTCTTTGGTATTCGACAACCACCACTCCAGGCACTCCAACGGGAGGAAGGGACGATGGCATTACCAACCCTCTGTTTTACGCGAAATTACCAACAGTTAGTGGCGGAGTTCCTAATACAGTTGAGCAACCACAGCTAAGACCTACTTTGCAGATTCAGGCAACAAATGTTACAAATGCTCCTCTAAGCAACTCCCAAAATGCCAACGACGTAACGCGATGGATACAAAAAGCACGAGCGACGGAGTTTAACCTCATAGTCGCCTCCAATGACGTTCCTTCACGGGCTATCTCTGCCACCCTTGGCGACACCAATGGTGGTATGCAAAACTTACCGCGCTTTATGGAAAATTGGAAAGACTTAACTCACTCGATCGCAGGTTCGTTTATCCAATTCAAGCGCAGTTCTTACGCAACTGCTCCCTACCTATCTGTTATTAACGATCCTGCTGCTGGTTCTCTATTCAAGGCTAAGCTATTCGACTCCGACACAAGCTACCCTTCTACCCCTTACAGAATCGAAACCGGGGTTGGTACGATCGGCTATTTCGTACCACCCACTAGGGAATGGGGATTTGATGTAGGTTTGCTTTCACAGCCCCCTGATTTGTTCGCCCAAAAATTCACTCTCCCTGCTTCTCAGAAAAAACCTGACGAATACTTCAGAGAAATCAGCCGGGATGATGATTGGGTAAAAGCTTTGTTGTGCGCTGAAAAATTGCAAAATAATCGCACTCTCTCTGGTAACTATGCTGCAAATGACAGCGCTACAAAACCAAGAACAGACTGTCCTAACCTTTCCTGACCTTTAAACGCTCACCTTCCTGAGTTCCAAATGCGGAGTGCTTACTATGATCAAACGCCAACAGCCACACAGTAGTTTACAGAAGTCTCAAGAAGCCGGCTACACGATTATCGAATCATTGGTAGCGATGATTGTAGTTTCGGTGCTGATGATTGCGATCGCCCCTGTGATGGCTTTCTCAGTAGCAACTCGCGTCCAAGCCAAACGGATAGAAATGGCAACTCAAGCCGCCAAAACCTATATTGAGGCGCTCAGGTCTGAGGCGCTCAAACCAGGCACTAACGGGTTTCCTGCTCAGTCCACAACCGCCAATAAATTAGAGGACACTCCCGCTCCAGCCAACATCAACGCTCTTTATTGCATAGACCAAGATGGAGATCAAACCTGTACCGCTGGCAGCAATCAAGACCTTGTAGTTCAGGGCTACTACTATAACAACTTACCCGCTGCTACAAATCCGGCAAAAACAGGCTACAGCTTAATTGTTCGGGTTTACAGGGCTAGTTCTTTTGCTAGTGGCGTCGGGGCACTAACAACTCAGAAAATTCAAGCCGATCAAAAGCGACAAGTTCAGCAAGGAACTACTACCGCAGGGCTGGGAAATCTCCGAGCGCCTTTGGTAGAAATAAGAACAGAAATAGGCGCTAGCGATCGACAAGGTGCTTACAACAGTTTGTGTACTCGCATCAATGGCGCCACAGGCTGTCAGTAATCATCAAAGTCCCCGTTATTAAATTTAAAATCGCTCCCCCATTTGGCAGAGGAAAAAGTCAAAATGAAAACTTTACTCAGGTTGCTTCTCAAAAGTCAGCACCAGCGAAACCGCTCAGGGCCAGCTCAAACAGAAAAGGGCATGACTCTGGTCGAGCTATTAGTCGGAGCAATTATGGCGTTTTTAATCATTACGCCGATGCTCGGTTTTGTAGTCGATATGCTGAATACCGACAGGAGGGAACAAGTCAAGTCAAATACCGAACAAGACCTTCAGGCGGCAGTTGATTTCATCGCCCAAGATTTGAGTCAAGCTATATATATTTACGATCAGGCAGGAATCACTGCTATTAACCCCGGGACTAAACTTCCTCCTGCTCCTGCAAATACCACAGGTACTCCAATTTTAGTATTCTGGAAGCGACAGCTAATTAAAAATGCTGTTCCTATTAATTCGGCTGTTACTGCAAAAACACCAAGCGCTTGCCCACCTAACGGTAGTGAGTGCAACGACACTTATGTACTATCATTAGTTGCCTACTACCAGATTAGAGATACTACTCCTAACTCTATTTGGTGTCAGCCTTCAGGAGGCAATTGTCCTACCCGTATTGCTCGCTATGAAATTAGGGAGCCAGTTAGAAATCCCTACACAATAGATGTCACAAAACCTTATTACGATGCGGCCGATTTAAGTGATTCTCAAAAAGGCAGTGAGGCTTTTAATAAAGACTTTGACTTTAATAAGCCCACAGTAAATGTGACGATGGGAGCCAATTTTCCCGATCCTCAAGTATTGGTTAATTACATCCACCACAATAGCACTAATGTTCCAATACCAACCGGAGCTCAGTGTCAAACTCTTCTTGCCGTAACACCTCCACCTCCACCAGCAACATTCAATGCAAACGATTTACTAATAACAGACGCCTCAAACCACAGCTTTTACAGTTGTGTTGATACATCTAAAAACATAGCCAGAGTTACGATCAGAGGAAACAGCCTCCGCCGCCTTCAAACCGATGCTGATTATGATGCCAATAAAGCGGCATATTTCCCAACAGCAACTGTGCAAGTACAAGGTTTAGGTGGGTTAGGAAAATAACTGATTTCTGAAACACATTTCCGAATCGCAGCCCGTCGATAAACAATAGGATAATACCATGAAAACCCCACCAATTTTATTAAAACTTTTGCATAACTCGGCTGCCAAGCCCAGCCCTAATTTCCACAAAACTGCATCCAGAAAAGCCGATGGAGGCTTCACGCTTCTAGAAGTGCTGGTGATAGCGTTGATCGTAGGTATATTAAGCTCGATCGCCGCTCCTGGTTGGCTGGCATTCATCAACAGACAAAGAGTTCGCACTGTGAACGATCGCGTTTTCCAATCATTACGTCTGGCACAAAGCGAAGCAAAACGAACTAAGCGCGAGGTCACAATTACATTTTCTGCTCCACCTGTTGATCCGCCAACAATTACGTTTAACCCGCCACTAGCTACGGGTGGTAGTACGCAGACGTTAAATGCTGGAGGTGAAATTAAACCCGGCACTATTGCACTTGTTTCTAACGCAACCTCAATCACTTTTGACTACCAGGGAAACGTGAAGGATCAACTTCCCTTAGATACATCAGTAAATCCAAATCTTCGTCGATTTGTGGCCACAGTTTCTCCTGTTAACGGTGGTGGTAAGCAGTGTGCGATCGTAGAAACAATCATAGGAGGAATGAGAACTGCTGAAGGAAATGATCCCGTAACTGGGTGTCCCTAATAGCTTTCAATAAATTTAATCTTAATCTCTAACATCAATTCCGTATATATGCAGAATTGCTAAAATCTATTAACTTAAATTATTTTATATTTCAAATCCAATTAAAACTGTCAAAATATCCAGCTATAACTAAAACAAATAATCATCCAGCCAGGAAATCAACTCTTACTCAAAGACATAACCTGGCCGATGTTTGAAACCCTACTAATATCATTTCCGGTTACACCGGAATGGTGTTGACTGTTTACTGTTGACAGTGAACAGTGAACCGTCAATAGTAAACAGTCAACTCGAATTTACTATTCCGATGCTAACGGATTTGATATCATAAGTGCTTAACTAACCAAGCGATCGCCCCTTCAACATCCGCCACCTGCTCAACATCGGGAATTCGCGGCCGCTGCACCATCACCACCTGAATTCCCAGTTCCCTAGCCGCAACAATTTTTGCATAAGTAGCACCGCCGCCGCTGTTTTTACTAACAATTGTATCAATCTGATATTCTAATAGTAATTGGCGCTCCTCTTCCAAAGAAAAAGGCCCCCTTGCTAATAACAATTTACCATTAGGAATAGGAGTATTGAGTGCCGGAGGATCGATCGCCCGCATCAAAAACCAAATAGCATCCAAACCAGCAAAAGCAGCCAATTCCTGCCTACCAATCGTGAGAAACACCCGCTGAGACTGCCCTAATAAAGCCTTTGCAGCCTCCGAGTGGCCCGCAACTTCAATCCAGCGATCGCCCTCCACCCTCTCCCAAGCTGGACGCACCAGCATCAAATAGGGCACATTACATTCAGCAGCAGCAACAGCAGCATTGGCAGAAATCTGAGCCGCAAACGGATGAGTAGCATCAATTAACAAGTCGATCGGGCGATCGAGCAAAAACGCCGCCAGCCCAGCCGCCCCACCAAACCCCCCAATTCGCACCGTACCCGTTTTTGGGGTAAAAGGCTGTTGAGTGCGTCCTGCTAGCGAAGATACCACCTCAATTTCAGCAATTTGAGACGCTCTTACCGCCAATTCAGCAGCATCCCCCGTCCCGCCCAAAATTAGCAACCGTTTTTTCACCAAATTATCCCTAATACCAATTTAATGTGAAGTTGCACATATCTCGATCCCCCTAAATCCCCCTTAAGAAGGGGGACTTTGAGAAGAATCTTGTCCCCCCCCTTATTAAGGGAGGCTAGGGGGGATCGGATTCTATGCAACCTCATAAAAAATTGGTATAACTTATCCAAGCAACCCCGGCAAATTCGGTTAATAATATGTTTAATAAAGTTTAAACTGCCAACAACGATGATTCGCTCACTTTTCACATTTTTTACAGTATTAATTGTAACCGGGTTAGTGTGGTTGGGAAATATCGCCCCCGTTGCCGCACAAGTACAACCAACAGATATCACCAATGCTCAACAGGAATTGGGAGAACTCGTTCAAAAAGCTTTTGAAGCTACAAATGAAGGCAAATTTCCCGCCGCTGAAACTTTTTGGACTCAAATCATTGACAAATTTCCCTCACAAGCCGCCGCTTGGAGCAACCGAGGCAACTCTAGAGTCAGCCAAAACAAACTACAAGCCGCTATTTCCGACTACGAAAGAGCGATCGAACTAGCACCCGACGCCCCCGATCCCTACCTAAACCGCGGCACCGCCTTAGAAGGTTTAGGACGCTGGGAAGAAGCCATCGCCGACTACAATCATGTACTAGAATTAGACTCCCAAGATCCAGCCGCGTACAACAACAGAGGCAACGCCGAAGCAGGTTTAGGAAAATGGGAACAAGCAATTGCCGACTACAGCAAAGCCTTTGAATTAGCCCCCGAATACGCCTTTGCCCGCGCCAACCACGCCCTCGCACTTTATCAAAACGGGCAAACCAAAGAAGCAATTCGCAACATGAAAAACATCGTCCGCAGATACCCCCAATTTGCCGACATGAGAGCCGCCCTCAGCGCCTGTCTTTGGGAAGCCGGAAAGCGCGGCGAAGCTGAGAGCAATTGGGTAGCAGCCATCGGCCTCGACTCCCGCTACAAAGACCTCGATTGGGTTGCCAATAACCGCCGCTGGCCACCAGTTGTAGTCAGTGCATTAGACAAATTCTTGCACTTGAAATAATCTCAAAGGCAAAGTTGACTGTTGACTGTTGACTGTTGACTCGATTTTATTATTCCGATACAACCGAAAACGATATCATTGGTTATTTGTTATTTCGACAACTAACAACTGACTAATTCTCGAATCCGCGCAGCCGTCAACTCTTCGACATTCTTGAAAACCGCTGCCGCACCAGCAGTTTTCAGCGCTGCAGCATACGCCTCACAGCGCACAGCATCATCCAAAACATGAGGAGGCAAAATTCCTGCCCCCAGCCAAACCCGATTTGGTTGCACTTCCCGCGCCTTCACAACCGTGTAAATATCGGCAACAGTATCTCCCGCGTAAATCACGGGCAAATTTTTTGCTAAACCGTGCATAGTTTCCAACTGTTCAATTGCCGCGAAAAGTCCAGCCGGATCGGGTTTTCCCGGTGCATCTTCCATCGCCACCAACACCGGGGAATTTAAAGTCAGTTTCCCAGACAAAACATAAGCAGCTTCATCCCGCATCGCCCCGCTAAAAAAGCCCCAAACAATCCCCCCAACCGTTAAATTTTCCAGGTAAGCCGGACTTAACAACAGCGGTTCGTCACAAATGTAACCAGTCCAATTGTTCTCATCGAGCCCGCGATAGCGACTTTGGAAAAAAACCACTAATTCGTCATAGTTGAGAGCGAGTTCGTTTCTCGATCGTCCAATCCCCTCAAAATAACGGCAAACTAACTCGAAAGACGCCTGCCAGTCATTATTCCACACTCCCTCAGACTTCAGAGAGTCGATATCGAGAGAATTCGGCCGAAAAGCACCCGCCGTGAAATGTTCCACCGCATCGGCGATCGCCCGCCGGTAGGAACCGGACACATCCCGCACCACACCGTCAATGTCGAAGACTACAATAACTCTGTTCACAACTTAACCATCCTTGTACCTAGGGCGGGTGAGAACCCAAATTTTATCTGTTCCCAGCCCCTGAGTGGCGCTAAAACCAGCCGCGCCACAAAACTTTTCATGGCCGATGACCAATTATCGAACAGAGTGTGCTACGCTTAGCGATTGTAGAAATTTTTAACAAGTTCGATCGGAACCCTGGAGGTTTGCTTGTCCAAGTTCATCTTAAAAGTTCTCTGGCTAGAAGAGAATGTTGCCCTCGCCGTTGACCAAGTTGTCGGCAAAGGAACTAGCCCGCTGACATCCTATTTTTTCTGGCCCCGCAAAGATGCGTGGGAAGACCTCAAAAACGAACTCGAAGCCAAACACTGGATTGCTGACAACGATCGCGTCGAAATCCTCAACCAAGCGACAGAAGTAATCAACTACTGGCAAGAGGAAGGCAGACGGCGCCCGATGACTGAAGCTCAGTCAAGATTCCCCCTAGTGACTTTTACCGGCAGCAACTAAGCCCAGCTTTAATTTGCTACCCATATACATTGCCTGTTATGGCTGACGAGGGGAAGGAGAGAGAGGGGAGAAGGCGAGAGGATTTGACGCTTTTTCCACCTCGCCGTGAAACATACAATTTAAATGCGCTACAGCTTATATTGATACTAACTCCGATTTTGGGACCTACTCGGGTTTTGGGCTTGGTCTATTTGAGATTTGAGATTTGAGATTTATCCAAAATAAAGCTCTCAAATCCGATTTTCTACAGTCTAAAAAGACTAAGCAACCAAACCAAATAAATCTAAAATCGGCTTTTTTGTACTCTTAAATTGTACAGTTAGCTCTCAAAAGACTTCCCTATGACTAATGACTAATAACTAATGACTTCTTCGCGGAATTTATGGGCGCCGAAAGTACGATCGACCAGACAGAACAGCTACCGCTGGTAGTAAATCCCGACATTCTCCAGCAAGCTATCCTCTACAAAATTAATACTCGCATCATCGCTCGTGGAGAATTAGTTTTCCCCTGCGTCCCAGGAATGCTAAGCCACTATCTCAAGTCGATAGAAAAGCTATTTAGCACTCTCGACAGACCCCTGCCCGAAGACCGCAGAGACGAACTCAGCAAGCTTTTAGCCACCAAGTTAGAACAAGGCTACCGCACCTCTACAGCATCGATGCTGATCCTGCAATACGAATCAGTGCAGCCGCCACAAACTGGTTTAGCTTGCAAAGTCATTGTTACTAGCTCAACAGTTGGAGAACAGTACAAAAGCTGGGTAGACACCAGAGAACCTCCGCTTTTCGGCTCTCATCCCGATGCAAAATTGATGACAACGGCTGCTAAATTGGGCACACCCGATCGAGTGCGGATTTTGGACGTGGGGGCTGGTACCGGCCGCAATACCTTGCCCCTAGCGAGATTGGGTTATTCTGTAGATGCGATCGAACTAGCTCCCGCTTTTGCAGAACAATTGAAAGCTGCTGTAACAGCCGAAAACCTTCCCGTGACAGTGACTGAAGGCGATGTGCTCGATCCCTTAATACGGATGAAACCGGCCCGCTACCAGTTGGCAGTTGCTGCCGAAGTCATCTCACATTTTCGAGACAGCGATCAAGTACGGCTTTTCCTCGCTAAAATGTGCGATTCCCTGTCTTCCGGAGGTCTGTTGCTGTTCAGCACGTTTTTAACCGTCGGTGACTACCAGCCAGATGCCCTCGTGCGACAAGTTGCCCAACTCTCCTGGTCTACTTTATTTACGCCCCAAGAACTCGCCACCGCAATGGAAGGGTTGCCCTTAGTCCAAATATCCGACGAATTGGTGTTTGAATATGAACGCCACCACCTGCCGGAAGCAGCCTGGCCACCGACGCCCTGGTTTCCTAGTTGGGCCACCGGTCGAGATGTCTTCCCGATGGCAAACGGACGCCCGCCAATGGAATTGCGCTGGATTTTGTGCCGCCGAAGTTAAAAACTTTTTTCATCTCTAGGCGGACACAGCAATCACAACTGTTAACAGGCAGTAACAGTTTCCTCAGATATTTTTATTTCAACAGCTTAAATCCGGCTCGCTGTTAGTATTGTGCTGCCGGCACAGAAAAATTTACAAAAATATATATTAAAATGTAAAGAGAGCGAAGTTCGATCGCCCCTGGGTGACAAACCCAGTGTCTGATTAGATCCAACGCTTGCCAACCTTTTATTTCTTGCGAAAAAGTGGGTTGCTAATGGCAATCGGGCTTGCATAAAACTCGATCGTCATCTCGATGGGTGCAACTAGAGTTAAGATGAATTCAACAAACCTATTCCTCGCGATAGATGACTTTTGAGGGAATAGGGTTAGCCAATAGATTAGCTCGCTAGTCAGCGATGCTGCTGAAAAACAAATATGCTTTTAACACATCCACTACAAGCGTTTGGAGCAATCTTCGGGCACCAACCTTCCACAAATAGATCATCCATCGACCAAAAAACCAATAAAAATTATTGGGAGGGGAATATTGAACTGGCTGTAAACGAACAAATTGACTGGTACATCCAAGTGGAAATGCTAATGAGTAACGCTAAATCTTCCTGCACCAATGAAGAGATTACTGCTTGGCTGCGGGGATTGCTGACAATTGCTTGGGCAGACGGCAACTTTGACGAAGACGAGCAAAAAATGATTGCAAATCTAACTCAGGATGAACTACACCCGGTATCTTTTGATGCGGGTTTTGAACCTATTGCCCCAGAGGAATTAGCCGCTGTGTTAGGGGAAGACACCGCCAAAGGCGAGGATTTTTTGAGGACAGCAGTCATGGTAGCTTTGGCAGACGGTACCTACTCGCTCAGCGAAGACGAGGTAATCTCTAAGTTTGGCAAAGCTTTGGGGCACAATGTAGAGGCGATCGAAGCTCTGCGACACACCATAGAAGACAGCAAGTGCGATCCGCAGGGACCCAGCAGCCAAATAGTCTTTGATGCGAATGTCGTCCGCGTCGTCGGAACACCGCTTTCATCTCGGCTACCTAAACCTCACCACAAAAATGTCCTGCAACCAGTAAAAGACTGGCTGGACGGCTGGGAAATTCACGACCCAAAATTGGCACACTTTGTCTGTAAAATTATTCCGCCGCAGTGTCCGTTTGAGCGAGATGTCGTGTTATTTGGTCGCAAAATCGTCCACATTCCGGCGATGTGCCAGATTAACCCGCTTTACGAACAGTTAGTCGGGATGCGCTTTCGAGCTCTCTGCTATTTGGCAGATGAATGTAAGGAAGATGTATCGTCCTATTGTTAAAAGGAATGGGTAATTGCTAATTGGTAATTCATTCCGGGGCGCAAAACCTCTATCTGTAGGATGCGCCCCTAAGTACCTTACCGCTATAATTAGCACGTTAAATCAGTATTTGCCGAAGTCCTGTAATTAGCCATTGCTAATTTTCACTAGATTATTTGCGATGATGTAGAAACGTATTTGTGGAAGAAAAAAATATTTTTATAGGTATTAGTATCTGATCTAGCAATCCTCGCATCATTTGTGAATTTATTACTCCCGAGCGAGCAGGTTTGGGGAGGGTTGAGGTGGGGTAAAAAAATTACTACTCCTGCAATAATTGCTATAAAAACCCAGTTTATTCTGTTTTCTGGCGTGATTTCTGCTAATATCAAATATGCTTTGATAATACTAATTCAAAAAAAGTCTTGGTATCATTTTCAACTTCTTATACAGATTATTAAAATATTCTGGGGCCGGACACGGCAGTGCCGTTTCCCTACAGATGCTTGCCTACAATCTCTGGCTCTGCACTACTTTTCAAAATTGGTATAATTATTTTTTCCGGCAACTGTAAATCGCGACTAAATTTGGCTGTCATCCGCCGACGCGGACTAAAGGAAAAGGGGAATATGGTACTTGCATCTGGTATAATAATAACTAATGACTATTGACACTGACTATTGACTACTGACTAAATTATGCAATTTATCGATCGAGCAGATATTCAAGTCGCAGCCGGCAAAGGCGGCGACGGTATGGTAGCTTTTCGCAGAGAAAAGTATGTACCAGCGGGTGGCCCCTCTGGTGGCACGGGCGGCAAAGGCGGTTCCGTGTATATGGTAGCGGTGGAAAGCCTGCAAACGCTGCTAGATTTTCAGTACAACCGGATTTTTAAAGCCGATGACGGGAAGCGAGGCGCGCCGAAAAATATGACCGGTGCCGGTGGGGACGATCGCATAATTGAAGTTCCCTGCGGTACAGTAGTTTACGACGCGGAAACTCAGGCCATATTGGCAGATTTGGTGACGCCCGGACAGACTTTTTGCGTAGCCAAAGGCGGCAAAGGCGGTTTGGGGAATAAGTGTTTTCTGACCAATTCCAACCGCGCTCCCGATTATGCGATGCCGGGAAAAGAAGGAGAACACAAATTTTTGCGTTTGGAATTGAAGCTATTAGCTGAAGTGGGAATTCTGGGGATGCCGAATGCTGGCAAATCCACCTTAATTTCTGCTTTGTCTGCGGCTCGCCCCAAGATAGCAGATTATCCGTTTACAACTTTAGTCCCGAATTTGGGTGTAGTCAGAAAACCCAGCGGCGACGGTACGGTGTTTGCAGACATTCCGGGATTGATTGAAGGAGCGCACGAAGGTGCTGGTTTGGGTTACGAGTTTTTGCGGCACATTGAGCGGACTCGGTTGCTGCTGCATCTAATCGATATTACGGATGAAGATCCGATCGCCAATTATGTCACAATTCAGGAAGAATTGAAGGCTTACAGGCGTGGTTTAGCCGATAAACCGCAGATTTTGGCTTTTAATAAGGTAGATGCGATCGATCTCGAAAGCGAAGAAATAGGTAATTTAATCAGCCGACTTAAAGAAATTAGTGGCGCTCCTGTTTTGTTGATTTCCGCCGTTAGTAGACTTGGATTGGATGAATTGATGCAGCAAGTTTGGCAAAAACTCGACGAGATGAACCAGAAAGAGGCGGCGGAACTCGAAGCCGTCGCGAGTGTGTAATCGCTTTCTGGTTCCTGAAATTTCCGTGAATGGGTAAGTGTTTTTTTGAGGGGGTCAAATCTTTCGGCTGTAGGGCTGGTGCGGCAAGGGTTTGAGCCTCTGTGTCTTGAAAAACGATCGTTTAAAAGTATCTACCGACTGCTTTAAATCGCCTACAAGCGTGACGGTGAAAGTTCCCAAAGGGGTATGGGGCAATCGCTAAGGCTGTGCTGCAAAGGCGGGAAATTTATTATTAGAAGCTTTATCTTATTTTCCGGATATGAGTTGAGCTGCATTCAGGGCATTTCCTAAAAAATCGCCTTATTATCCCTCAATACTCCGGACAGTTTTTGGAAGGAGACTACAAGCTTACGCGGCGCAAGGATCATAAATAAAGTCCAATTAAATGCAACGAGCGGGGTGGAGCTGGCATTGATTTAATTATCCACAGTGCCTCAAAGTCCTACAGAATAAGCCATTGGGTCATATAAAAACTGTCCGGACTATTGATCCCTCATGAACTCATATTGTAATTCCGCAACGCCCTAAATTACTATTTTTAACCAACTTTCTCCTCTAAACTGTCTTTTTTTGTTCGAGAGCTGTCGATACAAATAGTCGAGGTAGTAAAAGTCCCGACCTAGTTTTGTAGTCGGCAAATTCAGGATATCGTTCGAGTGAACGATCTTTTTTTATCATGTTAGGAATAAACATACCAGCAATAAAAGCGGCCAGAATTAAAAAAGGTAGCCAGTGCTGAACTAGCATCGCAAACGATCCGTAGATGAAAATTTCTCCTAAGTAATTCGTATTGCGCGCTCTGGCAAAAAATCCTTCAGTTATTAGTCCCGAACGGTACTTAAGGGTGTAATACTTCTGCGCATCACTACTATAGTGTAGAAAGACACCGATGATATTTAGGGAAATTGCTGCTGCCACTAAAGGCAGAGGTGGTTGTGAGCCACTGCTAATCAAAATAAAAGGTGCTACCCAATAGAGGCTAACTAACACAAAGCCGAATATTCCCATTCCGAAAGAGATTTCTTGTTCCCACTGCTTATCTGGATATATCTGGCTTTTGAGAAGCCACAACAAACCATAAGTACCGTGCAGAGCGAGATAAACCCAAGCACCAAAATTAAAATTTTGGTAAATGAGCATCAGTGTCAAAATAAATGGAAAGCTGAGTCCTTTGTGCAGATTGATAAAGTGCTTGACTTTCATAGCTTTTGCTAATCTCTATCTAGTAAAGTCTATCTCTATTTATATTACACTTTTTTAGATCTAACTACTTATCACGAGCAAACTTATCAACCTGCTTCTATTTGGCCTGACGCGGTAACAAGCAACTTGAAAGCGTGACCGGAGGGCGCTCGTTCGTTTATTTGACAGCTCCGGCTCTCGGCTTAACAAAGAAAATCGATCGCGCTCTCAGTACCGAAAGAATGTTGCGCGGATCACCCGCGACGAAAGCTTAATCAATGATTTCTCTAATCGGGCGGTCGCTACTCTACAAGTTCAGTCCTGGACGCATCAACAGCAAGAAAGTGGGTTTTTTACCGTTTCTGGGGCTGTAACAAAGTATTTCGTGAAAAACCCGGTTTTTGAGTACCGGTGAGTAAGCCCTAAGTATTGTTAAATTCCGTTTGAGTCCCGAATTTGCCCGTTGTAATCGACTCTCACCCTCCCATCTTGGGAAACAGTAACAACCGTTTCTACAGTAAAGACAGACGAACCAGGCTTGGAACCCTTAAAAGTAAAAGTCCAAGTTCCATCGCCATTGTCAACGAACGGCGATTCCTTAGAAGTACCGTGCATAGAAGCTTCAGCTCGATAGTTGCCTAAACCGCCATTAGCCCTTTCTGCTGCTTGACGAGCTAAGTTTTTTGCCCTATTGAGTTCGATATTATTGTTGATCGCTCTCACACCATCGGTCTCATATTCAGGAGCAGGATTAGCATTACTCAAGGTGGGGGAGACTCCAACGGCTAAAGTTGAGAGCGCTACCAGACAAGCAAGTCGAATGTTTAGTTTCATAATACAAACTGATTTATAGTTTGATAAAGTCTACAACACTTGCCCGAAAAAATCCGGTTGAATTTTCAATTTTTAATTTTCACTTGTGAATCTGCTGGCGTTTCCCCACCGTTCAAATAGCGGTAACTCATCCGAGAAATCTCCCGAATCAATGTTTGAGCAGGCTTCTCGGTTTCCGGCGAATGCTTCACCATCACCGCCACCAAATAACGCTTACCGTTCGGCAAATCCACCATCCCCGCATCCGCTAGCATTGTATCAATGTTGCCGGTTTTGTGAGCAATAACTGAATCTTCGCCTAAACCTTTCGGCAGCAAAGAATCATTTTTAGTTTGGCGCATGATTTGCAAAATGCGATCGCGCGATTTCACCGATACCAAATTACCCCGATCGATCTGGGCTATGATATTAATCAAATCCTTCGGACTGGTAGTATTAGTTCCCTCCAAATCTGGCAAATTATTACGCAGAACCGTGGTACTCAAACCCCAATTTGCAAAATGCTGATTTAAAACCTCAGCACCTCCCAACAACTCAATCATCATATTCGTCGCTGTATTGTCGCTGACAACAATCATCTTTTCTGCCACTTCCAAAGCCGAATACTTCTTACCCGGAGAGTCGTCTTGCATCTCCCCAGAACCGCCAACTATGTGTTCGGACTTCAGCGTCAGCATCTGATCTAACTGCACTTTGCCCTCATCTACTGCTTGGAAAAAAGCTACTAAAATTGGCACTTTAATCGTGCTAGCTGAAGCAAAAGCAGTATCGCCATTAAAATTTAGGTAGCTTCCAGTATCTAAATCTACTAAAAATATTCCGGTTGTCAAACTAGGATTTTCTGTTGCTAAAACCTGAACTTGGGTTTTCAAAGCTCCTAATTCTTGAGTCAGTTGCAGCGCTTCAGGGGTCGCGGGTGCAGCAGATGCGCTATCGGCTGGGTTGTTCTCCGCTGTAGTGGTTTGTTCTTCTGCCGCTACAGTCGATGCTCGACTTACAGCATTCACCACCGACAGCAGCGTCCCGCAAATCACCGCTATCCCAACTCCCAAAATCAGCAAGCGAGTAGCGTAGACCAACGGCGGCACGCTCGCAGATGCTGGTCGTTTACCCGGCCTCTGGCTTGCTTGTGGGCGCGGTTTAGGCAGGGGGTTTTTTTTGGCATCTGGGGGGATTACCGTGTCTGGAATGCGGACTCGGGACGAACTGGGACGACTTCCACGGGTTGCAGGGGGGCTGGTCTTTGGGATCTGGCTGTTGGGATTGCTGGCGATCGAACTTACATTTTCCCGCTCCAGAGTCGGGTCGGGAAACTCAAACATATCGACAGCAGCGAGGCCTTTTTTGCGCGGTTGGCGAGTCTTCGACTGCTGAGTTTTGCTGGTTCTGGGTTTTCTCGGGTTAATTGCCGATCGGGGATCGGATAAAAAGTCTTGTGTAGTAAATTCTTCCGAAGATGTGGGAGAACTGGCTCCATTTCTGCTGCCGCGGCCCTGTTGCACTGGCAAAGTCGCAGGTTCGGGCGATCGAATTTCTGAATTGCCGTTTTGCGGTTGCGGAGGGCGGCGGCGGCCCGAGTTGCCAGACTGACTTGCTTTGCCGGACTTAGGCTGCTTTGAGCCGGAGTTGGGAGAGGATATCGAGGATATCACCGATAATATCGATCCTTTGGGAAACCGCTCTGCCACGTCTTACTCCTTCATCACTAATGTAAAGTTCAAGTTTAAGATTTTTCAGCTTGCCAGCCAATCAATTTTAGATTTTAGATTTTAGATTTACCCCAGACGCTGCATGGTATCAGCAACCCGGTTTATTGCTCGCAAATTATCCCAAAGCTGAGGTTTTTAGTCAAGAAACCCGGTTAGGAAGGTGACAAGTGGGGGCAGGAAAGTTCTCAGTGAAAAAAATCCTCAATCTCACATCCCCAATTATCAGCATTTCTCCTAGCTATCCGTTGGATTTTCCGGCAACGCCCCATCCAGAGTATCAAAATTTGTCTCTCGTTGGTAAGTTTTGATTGCCCATTCTGTTTGGCGGAGGACGCCCCGCAGCATGGCGACTTCATCCACTGTCGGATAGGCTCTGTTATACAAACGCCGAAATTTTTCCATCCGGCTTGCTGCTGTGTGCTGCTGCAAATATCCTATTTTTAACAGCAAAGTTTCTAGTTGCTGGTAATATCCCTCTAAATTTTCCAAGGGAGCCGATTCCTTCTGGCCACTGACAACTGACAACTGACAACTGACAACTGACTTGTATAGTTCGTAACAGCAGATAGCGACAGCTTGGGCGAGATTTAGGGAAGTGTAGGCATCGCTGCTAGGAATGCGGATCAGGCGTTGAGCGCGGTTTAACTCGGCATTGGTCAAGCCGCAGTCTTCTCGGCCGAAAATGAGGGCACTGGGGGCTTCAAGGAGCCAAGGCAAGGCATCTGCGGGTTCTTCTAGTTGTGTTGGCAACGATCGACAATCATCCCCTGTAGTTGCGATCGCTCTGACACACCCAACCAAAGCAGCCGGCAAACTCTCGACTACTTTGGCCGTTTCCAATATGTCGGCGGCGCGAACTGCCATCAGTCGGGCCTCTTCCCCTAAATAATCGCATTGGGGATTTACCAAAACTAATTGGTGCAAACCCATATTTTTCATGACGCGGGCAACAGAACCGACATTCAATGGGCCTGCAGGTTCGACTAAGACTATTCGGATGTTGGCGTCGGCCGTTTCGAGCATTTAATTTAGGAAGAAGGAAGAAGGAAGACGGAAGAAGGAAGAGGCAATAATAGCAAGGGTTTCAGCAATCAAGAATGTCTGTTCCACAAGCAAATTATTTCCTTACAAACAGAATTTTGGGCTTGTTCGACAACAAATTGACTCTTGTGGGAAAGGCCGGAAAGCCTGTTCCTAAAAATGGTACAAGATGTGAGTTAGTAATTTACTTTCCAAATTAGCATGGCTAAGCAACGAGCGAAATCTGATTTACCGACAAAAATGTGCCCGGTGTGCGATCGACCTTTTACTTGGCGCAAAAAATGGGCCGACTGCTGGGATGAGGTCAAATACTGCTCCGAACGTTGTCGTCGCCGCCGTTTGGCGGCTCAAGATTAAGAATTTAGGGCAAGTTGCTCGATCAAAGCTAAGATTGCAAAGGAAAAATTTTAGGTTATTAGGTTATAAATTATGGCATCGCAACAAGTGCAACCAAAGTTAGTTATTCACGGCGGTGCGGGCAGTTCTCTACATAGTAAAGGCGGAATTGAGGCGGTGCGGAAATCGCTTTACGATGTTTTAGAGGAAGTTTATCCGCTGCTGAAAGACGGTGCAAGTGCCGTAGATGCAGTGGTGCGGGGCTGCCAATTGTTGGAAGATGACCCGCGATTCAATGCCGGTACTGGTTCTGTGGTGCAGTCGGACGGTCAAATTCGGATGAGTGCTTCGCTTATGGATGGTTTGATGCAGCGTTTCAGCGGGGCGATTAATGTTTCTCGCGTTCAACATCCGATCGAACTTGCTCAATTTTTGCAGCATTCGGACGATCGAGTTCTCTCTGATTTTGGTTCGGCGGAATTGCTGCGAGAACTTCAATTGCCGATTTACGATCCGATGACGGATTTGCGTTTGCACGAGTGGATGCAGGAACGGCAAGGCAATTTTAGTAAAGCAATGGCTGACGTGGTTGCCGAACCGGCCGGTGTGGGTACGATCGGAGTCGTAGCTTTGGATGTGCATGGACGCTTGGCTGCTGGGACTTCGACTGGTGGCAAGGGTTTTGAGCGGATTGGGCGGGTTAGCGACTCGGCGATGCCGGCGGGAAATTACGCCGCTGGAAGTGCGGCGGTAAGCTGTACGGGGATTGGCGAACACATTATGGACGAGTGTTTGGCCGCGCGAATTGTGATTCGGGTAACGGATGGTTTGAGTTTAAAAGCTGCTTTTGAGCGTTCTTTTACTGAAGCTGACGAACGTCAACGGGATTTTGGCGCAATTGGAATTGATGCTAGCGGGGCGATCGCTTTCGGCAAAACTAGCGAGGTGATTTTGGGTGCTTTTCACAACGGTATGCAAATGGGCGACACTTTGGAAATGAGCAAGGGAACGCTGATTTTCATTGCTTAAAAAGCCGATATAAATTGTCAGTCTGCGGTTCAGATACCCGACTTTTTGAAGAATTCGGGTATCTCGATCTGCGTTAGTTTTATATTAAATCCGATGCCATCATAATTGATATTACCCACAGTCAGAACATGGCGCCCTGTCCTTTCCATACAATTAATCTGGGGGCTAAGCTGTTAGCCCACATTCCGCAGGTAGCACGATAGTCAGGGAATTTTTTCAATTGAGATGGCACCGCAGCTCAATAGAGAAGATGATATTTACGGCAAGGAGCGCCAAAGAATTGGATAATCCAAAATAAAATCGTTCTTGCGTCAGATTGGTAATGTGCTTGACATGATTAATTGTGGGTGCATCTCAGTTTTTCAAATCCCTGAAAAAATAGCTAAAATAAAAAAGCTAGTAAAATGGTAAAGAGCCAAGATTTTTAATTACCTACATCTAAACAATGAGTTCAATAAATCACATTAGATGGAGGAAAAGTTAGGCTACGTAACGAAAAAAACGGTGAACCATGTTATTGGAAAGATTATAAAGCCCTGTGTTTAGATAATGTTTATTGCGGAGCATTTTTTCAACACAATCAAGATTTAATTGATTGGAGTAATAGCCAAAAATTGCTGCATCCTATATACAGCCGATTCCAGGTTTATAAAGTACAGTAGCAGCAGCTTGTAAACCAGTTTTTAAAGTGCTGTGGATTAACCAAATCAAGGGCCGTAGCTAGTAAA